>JAGUYV010000249.1 GCA_020061125.1 bacterium
CGCTCTCCATCGTGGAGCGCGAAGCCGAGGCGTTCGACGAGCGCGCGGTCGAGGAGCACCTGTCCAAACAGGGCAAGCACCTGCACGCCGCGCCCCTGGCCCAGCCGCCCATGTGCCCGTCCCTGGCTTTCCGCTCCGATGCGCCCGCCGAACTGTCCGCGGAAACACAGGCCAATATCGCCGCGCTCGGAACCGCGGAAAAAGGCGCTACGCCAGCGCATACCACCTGGCCTTTGAAACTGCAGCTCACCAGCCCGGACAACGAAAAGCTGGACAACACGGACCTGCTGCTCACGGGCGACTGCGCCGGGTTCGCCGCACCGGGCGTGATGCAGAGCCAGGCCCTGTCCGGCGCGTATCTCACTATCGCATGCCCCAAGTTCGAGAGCCACGACGCGCAGGTGGACCGCTTGACCGAAATTCTCAAAAAGCGCAAAATCAATTCCATCACGGTTGTCATCATGGAAGTGCCCTGCTGCGGGGGCCTGCTGTTCGCCGCGCTCAAGGCGCGCGACAACGCCGCCAGCGCCGTGCCGATCAAGCGCATGAAAGTCAGCCGCACCGGCGAAATTCTGGAGTACGAGACCGTGCCCCGGAGCGCCGCGTAATCCCTGTATCGTTTGAATTCGCGAAAGGAGCCGCCCGCCATGCCAGCACAAGATCTTCCCTGGGATCAGGAAGCCGAACAGGCGCTCAAGCGCGTGCCGTTCTTCGTGCGCGGCATGGTGCGCCGCAAGGTCAACGAGCGCGTGGCCGCACGCGGCGGCGCCAGCGTGACGAACGCCGATTTCCAGGAAGCCGAGGCGCGGTTCAAGTCCGTGACCGCAGGCAAGTCCGAGGATGAACTCAAGAAGATGCTGCCCGCGGAAAACGCCGAGGGCGCGCAACTTCTCATCATCGAGTCCTGCCACCACAAGTTGAGCAACTGCCCGAACGCCCTCATTGACACGGACGAATGGCGCGCGGCCATCGAGGACTGGGCGCAGCGCAACAACATCAATGAAAAGCTGCGCGCCCGCGTCACAGAAGACCGCATTCTGTTCCACCACAAGTTCCGCATCGCCATCAGCGGGTGCCCGAACGGGTGCTCGCGCCCGCAGATTGCGGACATCGGCGTGATGGGCGCGGTGCGGCCCGATGTGGACCCGTCCGAATGCACGGAGTGCGGCGGGTGCGCGGACGCATGCCCGGACCAGGCCATCATCGTGGACGGCGCTCCCCCGCTCTTCGATCGCACCGCGTGCCTGGGCTGCAACACCTGCGAGTCCATTTGCCCCACGCACGCCATCACCGCGTCCGAACCCAGCGCGCGCATCCTGGCCGGCGGCAAGCTCGGCAGGCATCCGCACCTGGCCGATGTGATCGGCGACGCCGCTTCCCCGGCCGAACTCGTGGACACCGTGGACTGGATCGTGAACGATTTCATCCAGAACGCGCGGCCCGCAGAGCGCTTCGCCAGCTTCTGGCTCCGCGATCAGAAACAACGCTATTTTTCACCCCAGAGATTGAAAGACGCCGCCCGGAGCGCGTCTCCCAATATGAATCGAAATTAAAAAACATACTTTCAGGAGGTCTCTCATCATGTCCATGTTCTGCTACCAGTGCGAACAAACCGCAAAAGGCGAAGGCTGCACCGTCAAAGGCGTGTGCGGCAAGGATCCGGATGTATCCGCTCTTCAGGATCTCGTAATCCATCTGTGCAAGGGCATCGGCAAGTACGCCGCCGCCGCCAAAAAGCAGGGCAAGTCCGACGCGGAAATCAACCGCTACCAGGCATTCGCCCTGTTCTCGACGCTGACAAATGTCAACTTCGACGCCGATCGCCTGGCCGGCATCATCAAGGACGGCGGAGCGGTTCTCGACAAGGCCGCATCCCTGGCCGGCGCGGACGCTTCGTCCCGGCCCGCGTCCTGCAATCCCGCCGCGGATCTGCCCGGACTCATCGCGCAGGGCCACGAAGTCAGCATCCTCAAGCGCAAGGAAACCCTGGGCGACGACATCACCGGCCTGCAGGAACTCATCACCTACGGCCTCAAGGGCGTGGCCGCGTACGCGTATCACGCCGCCGTCCTGGGCCAGGAAGACGATGTGGTGTACGACTACATCAACGAAGCGCTCGATCTGCTCACCAAGCCCGATCCCACGATTGACGAACTGCTGGGCTGCGCCCTCAAGTGCGGCGAAGTCAACCTGCGCGCCATGGAGCTGCTGGACGCGGGCAACACCGGCACCTACGGCCACCAGGAGCCTTCGGCCGTGCGCGTGACCCCGGTCAAGGGCAAGTGCATCGTGGTCAGCGGCCACGACCTCAAGGACCTCGAAGAGTTGCTCAAGCAGACCGAGGGCAAGGGCGTCAATGTGTACACCCACGGCGAAATGATCACCGCCAACGCCTATCCCGGCCTCAAGAAATACAGCCACCTCGTGGGCAACTACGGCAGCGCGTGGCAGGAGCAGGGCAAGGAATTCGCGGACTTCCCCGGCGCGATTCTCATGACCACCAACTGCATCCAGAAGCCCAAGGGTTACGAGAACCGCATCTTCACCAGCGGCCCCACGGCCTGGCCCGGCGTCAAGCACATCAAGGATCACAACTACGCCCCGGTCATCGAGGCCGCGCTGGCTGCCCCCGGATACACGGAAGACGCCGAGGAAAAGAAAATCACCATCGGTTTCGGCCGCAACGCCGTGATGAGCGTGGCCGGCCAGGTCATTGACGCCGTCAAGTCCGGCGCCATCAAGCACTTCTTCCTCATCGGCGGCTGCGACGGCGCCAAGTCCGGCCGCAACTACTACACCGAACTGGCACAGAGCGTGCCCCAGGACAGCGTGATCCTCACCCTGGCGTGCGGCAAGTACCGCTTCAACAAACTCGAGTTCGGCGACATCGGCGGCATCCCGCGCCTGCTCGATGTGGGCCAGTGCAACGACGCCTATAGCGCCATCCAGATCGCTGTGGCCCTGGCAAACGCATTCGAGTGCGGCGTCAACGATCTGCCCCTGTCCATGATCCTGTCCTGGTACGAGCAGAAGGCGTGCGCCATCCTGCTCACCCTGCTGCACCTGGGCATCCAGGGCATCAAGCTCGGCCCCAGCCTGCCCGCGTTCATCACCCCGGCCGCGCTCAATGTGCTGGTCGAGAAATTCAACATCGCGCCCATTTCCGAAACCCCGCAGGCGGACATCGCCGCGGCCCTGGCGTAATTTCCGGGCGCACACGCAAACACACAATAACGCAGGACCTTGAAAGGTGAAGCGCAACGCCCGGCGCGGCGGCCCAGACCCCGCGCCGGGTTTTTCTTTTGGCGCCGCATAATGTCCGCGCGGATGCCAATCCCCACGGTTTGTGTTATGATTAACGGCGGTTGATTGCCGAGCCGTGCGCGCACGCGCCCGGCCGGGATTTTTCAGAAACGGCGATCCGGATCATGTCTTTGAACACAAAACATATTGCGGCTGCGGCGTTCGCGCTGCTCATCGCGGCCCTGGCCGCCGCGCCCTGTTTCGCGGGTTTCGACGATCATTTCATCGAGCCGGACGATGTGGGCCAGAACAAGGTTCCGCGCATGGGCTACAGCCGCGTGCTCGTCATCCCCGTGGTCATCAATGAACTGGGCGATCCGCCCATGGCCGAGTGGGAGGCCTTCTTCCGCAACGACCTCGACGCCCTTACTTTCAAGAACTACTGGCATGTGAATTCCGTGGGCCGGTACGAGACCGATGTCACGCTGCTCGAACCCGTCACCTATGAAAAATGCCCGCTGCCCAAAGACAAGTTCCCCGGATGCAAGGTGCCGCGCGGAGACATCAACGCCCTGCAGCCCGGCATAGATTTCATCAAGGATCTGTTCGCCCGCATCCAGAAAGAGCAGGGCGTGAACTTCGCGGACTACGACATCAACGGGCCGGACATGACCGCCGACGGATGGGCCGACGGCATCATGGTCATGACCAACGCGGATTTCTCGGGCGTGGCCCTGCCCGTGTCCCTGTTCAAGAACATCAAGTTCGACGGCGTGAAAATCGGGGCCGTGGCCTTCGCCGCGCTCGACGATCACCCCGTGATCCCCATCCACGAGTTCGGCCATCTGCTCGGGTTCGGAGACCTGTACCACGAGCACAAGCGCGAC
>JAGUYV010000156.1 GCA_020061125.1 bacterium
CCTGTCCGCGCTCACCACGCCAAACGACGAGCGCGTGATGCCGCAACTCACAGCGCAAGTCCCCGAGGGCGAACTCACACTGCCCGCGTTCTGGGACACGGTCCACTCCCTGCGCCAGGTGGTGGCTGTGGAGTATTTCATTCCCGGGTGCCCGCCCACGGGCGCGCTCACCTGGGCGGCGGTGGAGGCGGTTGTCTCCGGCAAGCTCCCGCCCGCGGGAAGCACAATCTCGGGGGACAAATCCGTGTGCGACGAGTGCCCCCTCGAAAAGCGCAACGCCATGAAAATCGAGACAATCCGGCGGCCGTGGGAATTCAGGCCCGACCCGGAGCAATGCCTCATGGAACAGGGTCTGATCTGCCACGGCCCGGCCACGCGCGCGGGCTGCGGCGCGCAGTGCACCAAAGTGCTGATGCCGTGCCGCGGATGCTTCGGCCCCCTGGAGGGCGTGCAGGACCACGGCGCGGCTCTGCTCTCGGCCGTGGCCTCGGCCATCTCCGCCACGGACGAGCACGAAATCAAAAAAATCATGGATTCCATCCCCGACCCCCTGGGAACCTTCTACCGCTTCGGCCTTGCGGAATCCACGCTGCGCCGCGCGCGCGCCACAAAGGAGGAAGGCTGATTCATGGCGAAACAGGTCATTAAAATAGACCCCATCACCCGGCTCGAAGGTCACGGGAAAATCAGCATCTTTCTGGACGAAAACGGGAGCGTGGAGAACGCCTACCTGCAGGTGCCCGAGTTCCGCGGCTTCGAGCGGTTCTGCGAGGGCCGCCCCGCCGAGGAAGTGGCGCGCATCACCCCGCGCATCTGCGGCGTGTGCCCCTGGGCGCACCATCTCGCCGCCACAAAATGCCTCGACGATCTCTTCTCCATCGAGCCTCCTCCAGCCGCGCACAAGCTCCGCGAACTCGCTTATTCCATCTACCAGTTTTACGATAAAATCATCCACTTCTACTTCCTTGCCGCACCGGATTTCGTGTGCGGGCCGGACGCGCCCGCGGCCGAGCGCAACATCCTGGGCCTCATCAACAAAGTGGGCGTGGACATCGGCAAAAAAGTCATCGCGCACTACAAGGACTCGCAGGAACTGATCCAGGAGCTTGGCGGCCGGTCCATCCACCCGGTGTTCGGCCTGCCCGGCGGCGTGAGCAAGGGCATCACCACAGCGCAGCGCGACGATATCGTGAACCGCTGCAAAACATACATCGAATTCGCGAAATTCTCACTCCAGATTTTTAACGATATCGTGCTCGCCAACAAGGCTTTCGTGGACATCATCGTGGGCGATGTGTACCGCATGAACAGCTACTACATGGGCCTGGTGGATGAGAACAACAAGGTCAATTTCTACGACGGCCACATCCGCGTGGTGGACCCTGACGGCAACGAATTCGCACGCTTTCATGCGCGCGATTACAAGGATCACATCGCCGAGCATGTGGTGGAGTGGTCGTATCTTAAAGTTCCATATCTGAAGGCCGTGGGGTACAAGGGCATCGAGGACGGCGCGGACAGCGGGCTGTACCGCGTGGCGCCGCTCGGACGGCTGAACGCGTCCGACGGCATGGCCACGCCCCTGGCGCAGGCCGAATACGAGAAGATGTACGACACCCTTGGCGGCAAGCCCGCGCACACCACCCTGGCGTTTCACTGGGCGCGGCTCGTGGAACTCATGTATTCGGCCGAGCGCGCCCTGGAGCTTGCCCAGGACCCCGAGATCACGAGCGATGATTACCGCGTTATTCCCACGGAAAAGCCGTGCGAGGGCGTGGGCGTGGTCGAGGCCCCACGCGGCACCCTGTTCCACCATTACTGGTCCGACGAAAACGGCATCATCACCCGCGTGAACCTGATCGTGGCCACGGGCAATAACTACGGGGCCATGTGCTACAGCATCCGCCGCGCCGCCCAGGGCCTCATCAAGAACGGCAAGGCGGACCAGGGACTGCTGAACATGGTCGAGATGGCGTTCCGCGCCTACGACCCGTGCCTGGCTTGCGCCACTCACACCCTGCCCGGCCAGACCCCTCTCGTGGTCAACATCTTCGATCGCAACAAAAATCTCGTACAGAGCTTGAAACAGGGATGCTGACGAAAAGCGACAAAGACCTCAAACCCAAAGCCGCGCGCATTGCGGTCATCGGCATGGGCAACACGCTCATGAGCGACGACGGCGCGGGCATCCGCGCGTTGCGCGCTCTGCGCGTGCGCCTCGGCCCGGATTTCCCGTATGTCGCCCTCATCGAGACCGCGGCCGCGGGACCGGAACTCACGACCCTGCTCGAGGGATTCGACGAGGCGATCATTGTGGACGCGCTGCTCACGCGCGACCCGCGGCCCGGCGCCATTCATGTGCTCGATCTCGAAGATCTGGCGCACACGCGCAACACCGCCAGCCCGCACAGCATGAACCTGGCCACGGCCGTGGAACTGGGCCGCCGCTGCGGATTGCGCATGCCGCGCCGCATCCGCATCCTGGCCATGGAGATCCTGGACGCGGAAACCGTGTCCGAGTCCCTTTCCCCGGCCGTTGAAAAAGCAATTCCCGAAGCGGTGGAAATTCTGGCTGATATGTGTATAGAATACAACCAATACTAATACAGCGAAACCTATTGAGTTCCATGGAGGGTATGTTATGGCAACGCAAACAATAGACGCGCTCGGGTTGAAATGCCCGCAGCCCATTCTGAAGATCACGGCCAAGTCCCCGGACATGAAACCCGGAGACACGCTCGAGGTGCTGGCCGACTGCTCCACATTCGAAGCGGATGTGAAAACCTGGTGCCAGCGCATGAAAAAGACGCTGATGTGGGTGCGCGACGAGGGCGGCGGAAAGAAACGCGCGCAAATTCAGTTCTGATCCGCACACGAATTATCCTGCCATGGCTGTGGGCCGGGCCGCGACCCGGCCCGCATTTCCCACATTATCGCCTCACGGTTTTAAACCGGGTTCCCGCCGCTGCAAACTAGCGAGGCACTCCCCTTGGACGCCGTTGACAACAGATCCGTTCAGCGCCTTGCCGTGAGCGTGCGCGGCGTGGTGCAGGGCGTAGGGTTCAGGCCGTTCGTGTTCCGCGCGTGCCGGGCGCTCGGCCTCACCGGCACGGTGCGCAACACGGCCGCGGGCGTGGATATCGAAGTCCAGGGCGCGCCCGGGGCGCTCGATTCTTTTGTGAACGAACTCCGCGAGCATCCGCCCGCGCTCGCGCTCATCGCGTCGCTTGAAAGCAACCCCGTTCCCGCGCTGGATTCCGAGCCGGGATTCCGCATCCTTGACAGCAACGCGGACCCAGGCACGCACGGCTCCTCTCCGGTTTCGCCGGACATCGCCATCTGCGGCGATTGTCTGTCCGAGCTGTTCGACCCCGCGGACCGCCGCCACGCATATCCCTTTCTGAACTGCACCTGCTGCGGCCCACGGTTCACGATCACCGAACGCACGCCTTACGACCGGCCGAACACGGCCATGAAGCGGTTTCCCATGTGCGCCTTGTGCGCGGCCGAGTACGCCGATACCGCGGACCGCCGGTTCCACGCGCAGCCAACCGCCTGCCCGGAGTGCGGCCCGCGCCTGGCGCTAGATCGGAAGAG
>JAGUYV010000051.1 GCA_020061125.1 bacterium
CACCGTTACCATCGCGACAAACATTCCGCCCGTTGCCGACGCCGGCGCCGACCAGTTCATCGTGCAGCCCGGCATTCTGGTCACACTCGACGGCAGCGGCTCAAGCGACGCGAACATGGATCCGCTGTCCTTCACCTGGGCCCAGGTATCGGGCGCAGCCGTGGTTCTGGCCGGAGCGGGCGCGACCAGCGCCACATTCACACCAGCGGCCTGCGGCGTGTACGGGTTCCAGCTTGTTGTCAACGATACCTATACGGACAGCGCTCCGGATTATGCAACAATCACCGTGAACTGCGTGCCGGTCGCCGATGCGGGGCCAGACCAGTTCGCGGCCCAGCCCGGCTTGCTCACCACACTTGACGGCAGCGGCTCGAGCGATGCGGATCTGGATCCGCTCTCTTACACATGGACACAGACCGCAGGCCCGGCCGCCGCTCTGTCCAACAACGGCGCCGTGAATCCCACATTCACACCGGCAGCGTGCGGAACATACGATTTCGATCTCACGGTCACAGACGGTTTCGCCACCAGCAGCATTGATTCCATGTCGTATGTGGTCAACTGCGTGCCCGTGGCCGACGCCGGGCCGGATCAGAACCTCAACAATGTCGGCATTCTGGTCACGCTGGACGGCAGCGGTTCAAGCGACGCCGACGGCAACCCCCTCACTTACGCCTGGACCCAGATCAGCGGTCCGGCCGTGACCCTGTCGTCAACTACGGCCGTGAATCCCACATTCACGCCCACGGTTGGTGATACATATGTATTCCAGCTCATCGTAAACGACGGCTTCGTTGACAGCCCGGCGGACACGGTCACAATCGCGGTGAACACCAAGCCCGTTGCCGGCGCGGGAACGAACCAGTTTATTAATGAACCCGGCCTGCTCGTAACCCTTGACGGCAGCGGCTCGAGTGATGCGGACGGCGATCCGCTGACCTTCGCCTGGACCCAGACGGCAGGCGCGGCCGTGGCTTTGTCCAGCGCCGCCGCAACAAGCCCAACATTCACTCCCGCCGTGTGCGGCGATTATTCCTTCTCACTCACTGTTAATGACGGAATCATAGACAGCGATGCGGATTCCGTGGATGTGACCGTGAACTGCGTGCCCGTGGCCGACGCCGGAGCGGACCAGAACATAAACGGCCTGGGCATCCTGGTGTCTCTGAACGGCAGCGGCAGCAGCGACCCGGACGGCCATCCGCTTACCTATCTGTGGACCCAGATCAGCGGGCCTGCGCATACACTGTCGAGCGCCACATCCCCCACACCGACATTCACGACCGCCGCGGGGGGAGTTGTCGTATACCAGCTCGAGGTGAACGACGGATTCGCCACCAGCCCCGCGGACACGGTCACAATCAATGTGAATTACCCGCCCATCGCGGACGCCGGGCCTGACCAGTTCTTCATTCAGCCCGGCGTGGCCGTAAACCTTGACGGCGGCGGAAGCTACGATCCCGAAGGTTCGCCCATCACATTCCAGTGGACACAGACTGCCGGGCCGGGCGTGGCCCTGTCGGCGCCGACCGCCACCGCCACAACCTTCACCGCGGCCGTGTGCGGAGATTACACCTTCCGCCTTATCGTCAATGACGGGCTTACGGACAGCACGCCCGATTTCGTGACTGTTGACGTGAACTGTGTGCCCGTTGCCAATGCCGGACCTGACTTCACTTACATCAGCGGCAGCCCGGTGCTCACCGGTTGGACCATTCCTCTGGACGGCAGCGGCAGCAGCGACGCGGACGGGGATCCGCTCACCTACATCTGGACCATGATAAGCGGGCCGTCGGCCGGCACCTTCACCAACACCACGGCCACACAGGCCTCATTCATCGGCCATGTGCCAGGCTCCTATGTGTTCCAAGTCGTGGTCAACGACGGGCACATTGACAGCGCTCCCGACACCATGGAAATTGACATGGAAGCCGGTCCCAGCCCTCCGGGCAACATGGCCATCGGCAACACCAATCCGGGCCAGCTCGATCTGTCATGGACCGAGCCGACCACGCGCGTGGACGGCACCCCGCTGGTCAGCCCCGGCCTCGCGAGCTATAATGTGTTCCGCAGCACCGTTCCCGGCGGCCCGTACACGCAAATAGATTCCATTGCTGCGGGCGTCACCACATACGCGGACACAACAGTCAAACCATTCAAGACATACTGCTATGTGATGCAGGCCGTCACGGATCCGTACCCGGCGCCCTTCAGCGCACCGGGCTTGAGCCTGTACTCCACCGAGGTCTGCGCCGTGGCACAGCCCGTGCCATACACATTCATCGCCCAGTGCGGCAATCCCAATGAACCGGGCAATGTGAAACCCGCAAGCTATCCCGGAAAATTCAACCGGCCCACAGCCGCGGCTTTGGACCATGCAGGATTCATTTACATTGCGGACACGGACAACAACCGCGTCCAGAAATTCAATACCTCCTGCGGCTTCGTGCAGGTATGGGGCAGCATCGGCACCACGGACGGAAAATTCGTCAAGCCCATGGGCATCGCGCATAACCCGGCCAACGGCTACATCTATGTGGCCGACAGTTACAACCGCGTCCAGTATTTCGATACCGCCGGAGTCTTTAAAGGCAAGTTTATCGTGTCCGGCCCCGTGTCCGTGAGCGCAACACCTTCGGGTGACATCTTCGTCACGACCACCAGCGGATATGTAAAGCGCTACACTTCCACAGGTACATTCGTGAGCCAGTTCCTGGAATCCGGGGCATCAGGCATAGACGCCAGCGGCGCAACACTTCTGGTGGGCGATTCCACGGCCAACGCCGTGCATGTATACTCGACCGGCGGGTCGCTCACCACAACCTTCGCCTCGCCAGGGTCCGAACCCGGACAACTCTCCAATCCATTCGGCGTGGCGCTCGACGCCAACGGATACATCTATGTGGCGGATGCAACCAACAACAGGGTGCAGGTGTACGACGACATTTACGATGTCATCAACATCATCGGCGGGTTCGGCTACGCCAACGGCAAAATGTACAATCCCAAAGATATGGACATTGACAACAGCGGTCCCAAGGCAAGGGTGTTCGTCATGGACCAGTACAACAACAGAATGCAGATATTTGAAGAGCCATGACAAGGCGATTTCAAAGCGGCAAATGCGCGGCGCGCAATTTCAGAAAATCATTAAAGCCGGTCCCCAGGGGCCGGCTTTTTTATGGGTTGTTTTTTAAAAACATTAAAGATATCACATACTTCAGCCGATAACCACCAATAAGGAAGTGTGTAACTGCACCATGGAGTAGCCCCGTGGTGCGGCTTGCATTGCATTGCCGGAGATTCAGCCGGAAAGGATAGGCCGGCGGAAATTCCGGAAATAGCGGGCGCATGGCATGGTATGTGTGCGCTCGGCGCATGCGGCGGATAGTCGCAAGCGCATTACTAATTGTATATGGGCGTGCTTGATCGCATGCCCGGCAGGCTGTGCATGGATGCATCCTGCCCAGGCCCAGGGACGATTAATTTGCGCTTGAGCAAACTCGAAAGGAGGCCCGCGGCTGCATTGCGCGCTATAAGCAGAGCAGTCTCGCGGGATTCGTTGCCATGGATATGAACAGCCTATCCATTAATATGTTGAATCATTTCCGCCATGTCACAGGCGATTATGATGTTTTGTCAAGGCAATTGTCATCTGGCCAGCGCATCGTGCGCACAAGCCTGGACCCGTCCGGGCTGGCCATTTCGAAGGGCATGCAGGCCCAGATACGAGGCGCTTTCACGGCCTCGCACAATGCACAGGAAACCGTGCAGTTGCTGCGTCTGGCGGATTCCACGCTCGAAGATATCACCTCCATGGTCATCCGCATCCGGGACTTGAGCCTGCGCATGGCCAACCAGGCCACGGCCAACACGCAGACAAGCTCCAATCCCATGGAAATCATTCCGTCAGATCAGCGCAAGATGTACGATGAAATGGGTTCCCTGGCCGAAGAAATCCGCCGCAGGCTCGGCGGCCTGTCACTGCCCACGCCGCCCTTCATCATCACCGAGAGCGCAGTCAAGTTCAACACCAAGGACATCTTCTTCGCGGCTTACGATTCCGGACAGTCCGCACAGGTCGGCCCTGGCGGATCCACGGAATACAACTTCGCTATCGTTATACCGTCCATGACCGACATCGCGGACAGCATCTCCGTGCCCGCGGTTCCGTTTCCGGGCAACTTCTCGGCCAAGGATTTCATGGACTATGGCCTTATCCAGGTTACGGAAATGGATCAAGACCTGGAGAAGATCAACACGGTGCGGGCCACATTGGGCGCCCAGACCCGCGCTCTGGAAAATATCGTCAACGATCTCAACATCCAGTCCATCAACCTCGCGGGCGCGGAATCCAAAATCAGCGGCGTGGACATGGCCGATGCCGCAGTGCAGCTCAAGCAGAACATGATCCAGCAGTCCACCATGAACAAGGCGCTGTCGTACATGAACGACATGCAGAGCCTCAAAATTCAGATACTCGCAGTTCTGCCGATTTTCATGCAGGACGAGAAATAGCAAGGCTTTTGCATTCGCATCAAGCGGTCGTGCTGAACCGCTACCGTCAATTCGCACAGGGCCATGCCCGAGCCTTTGCGGAATTCCATTTTGCGACGGCGGCCCATTTAAGCCGGCATTGAGTTGCTGCTTTGACCTTGGTGTTCAGCAAAACTTCTTCTTTCCGCCAAATCGTATAGCCGTCATTACGCTTTGGTTTCACACCTCCCGCGATTGAATCAACCCGAATCCGCCCCGGAAAATGATCCCACGGGTTCAGACCCGCTTGATTGCGTTCTAATTTTGTTGACACGCGCACATTTTATGCATATCTTTCGACTATCTCCACCGATGCGGCAATAGACGGGATGCAACATCAGGGGAAACCGGGGTTTGGTTCATGACGGCATTGCGAACGATATATCAGCCATACAAGTGGCTCGTGGTCATTCCTCTTGTAGGCCTGTCCATGGCGTTTTTCGGAACGGGCGCGATTATCGCGTCGTATTTCAGCAAGTCCGCGGCGTGCCTGTTCTGGGGCGGCTGGTGGGCGCGCTTCGTGTGCGGCATCACGCCCATGTTCCTCTTGGTCAAGGGCCGCCAACACATTGATAAAAAACAATCCTATGTGGTGGTCGCCAACCACCAGAGCGTGTACGACATGCTGGCCGTGTTCGGACATCTCAAGATGGACCTCCGATGGGTCATGAAAAAGCAGTTGCGCAAAGTTCCGTTCCTGGGATATTCCAGCTACCGGGTGGGCAATGTGTTCGTGGATCGCTCCAACAGCGAGGCCGCAGTCAAGTCCGTGAACCAGGCCCGGAGAATCGTCAGGGACGGCGTTTCCATGATGTTCTTCGCCGAGGGCACGCGCAGCATGACCGGCAGGCTGGGCGAATTCAAAAAAGGCGCTTTCGTCATGGCCATGGAAATGGGCCTGCCCATCCTGCCCGTAACCCTGGACGGCACCATCCGGATCCTGCCCCCTACGACATGGGACCTGTTCCCCGGCCGCGCGAGCATGATCATCCATGAACCCGTGGACACCGCGGGCTACACCCGCGAGACCATGGGCCAGCTTATGGAAGTTGTCAGACAGAGAATCGGCGGCGCGCTGACCAGCAATAGCATGGTTGAACCCCGTCGCCGGAACAACGGCAAATAACCGCCGCAACCCACGGGGCCGCTCCCGCGGCCCGCGATCAGTTTTTCGTTATCTCGAACGAATCTATGATATTGCCGTTTTTGTCCACGGCCTGGAATTTCAGGGTGCGGCCGTTGATGGACACATGGCTGAAGTGATGCACGAAATGATGAAGCTGCATCTGCGGCCATTCCTTGTACACGGTGTCGTCGAGGGACCCGCCGCCGCCGCCGGTGATGATGTAGTACGGTCCGCCCGGGCGCGGCCACTGCCCGCGCTCGTAATCGTGCGTGTGGCCCGAAAACACGATGTCCACGGCGTATTTCTCGATGAGCGGCACCAGATGCGCGCGCGCCGCGGATTCTCCGTCATAATACCCGCCCGCCCAGCAGTTCGAGTACGGCGGCTTGTGCATCAACATGAAGTGGAAATCCGCGGCCTTGTATTCCGGGGACTCGAGTTCCTTGAGCAGCCATTCATACTGCGCTGTACCGGGATTCACGCCCGGACAGCCCATGTCCTGCTGCTGGTTGAGCATGATGAACCGGGCGTTGCCGTAGGTGAAGGCGTAGTAATAATTCGGAGGCTGGGGCGGAGCCATGTAGCTCTCGAACCATTTCACTGGCGTGCCGCACGAGATGCCGGTGTATTCGTGGTTGCCGATGGCGGTGAAGTAGGGTGTGTTGATGAACAGACGGCGCATGGGATAGAAGAGTTCACGCGCCCACGCGGTATAATCCGAGCCGTTGCCAACCACATCCCCCGTGTTCAAGGCGATATCCGGCTTGAGCGGGATCATGAGGTCCACCAGGGGTTCGGATATTTGCGGGTTGGACTGGTTGTCACTCCACAACACAAACGAGAACGGTGTGTCGCGCTTCACGGCCGTGCGGAACGAGGCTTCGGGCGCGGCCAGTTCGGCCGACACGGCCAGGTACTTGTATGCGGTTTCCGGCGTCAGGCCTTTGAGCACGACCTTGTGAAAAGTCACGGGGGTTGGGTCGGACACCACGGTGTCGAGCACATCCCGTCCGTAATACACCGCGGAGGGCGCGGGCGCGCGTGTCTCCCACACCACGGTGATCTCGTCCTGCTTCACATTCTGCAGGAACGGTCCGGCGTTGAACACCGGGAATCGGGCGGTGAGGGTGTCCATGGGTGCAAGCAGGGCTTCGATCCTGTCCAGGGCCGCGCTCACGGCCGCGATGTCCGTGGCGCCCTTGAGCGCGTCCAGTTCCCGGCCCGCGCCGATCACGGCCTCGATCATTTTGGTCTGCTTTCCGGGCAGTTGCTCGAGGAGCAGGCGCGCGGTTTCAAGCTGTGTGAGAATCCTGCCCACGGGGGTGCGAATCTGGTCAAGCTCCGCGGAGCGCAGGCTCACCTCTTCGAGCTTGCCGTGCCCGGTCATTTCCGTAACTTTGACTCCCAGGGTCACAGTGTCGCCCGGCTTGATTTTGCCGGTGATGTCCAGCTCGCCGCTGCCGGTGAAACTCTTGATGCGCTTGCCGTTTACGAACACTTCGAGGGTTCCCTTGCCCGCGAACCACAGGGACACCGCGCCGCCTCCGATGGCGAAGCCGTTCACGGTGTCAGGCATGGTGAATGCGGAGCGGAACACCCGGATCGGGTCCGCGCCCCAGGAGTGAGGCAGGGTCACGCCCTGAAATGCGTCCACAGTCGCATCAGGGGCCAGCGCTTTTGCGTCCGCGGCTGCGGCCATCCACCCGGTGACCGGCTCCGAGGCAATGTTCGAGAAAGACTGCACTTTGGCATACACGCTCGCGGCCGTGGCCGCGTCACCCATGGGCACATACCCGGTTTTGGCCGTGCTCACGAACGGCTTCATGCGCACGATGTTATCGGGCGGCGCCGCCGCATTCGCCGTGGCGCGGAATACCGCCGCTGCAAGAATAAACGCCAGTGTTGCTGCAAGGTAATTGATTTTTCTCATGATCCGCCCTCCTGCGTATTGCTTTATTATACTGTTTTTCCATTAATGTTTTATAAGCCCCGCGCCGCGGGACTGTGATACAATACGGGAAAACCAGAGAAAAGGCGGCCGGCAGGCACATGGCTGTATACACGGAACGAGAACATACGGAACCGGTTCTTCTGTGCGACGACCGGGGCGATTTGAACGACGGCGCGCGGGGCTGGTCCCGGCATCCCGTGCATATCTGCAACCTGTCCGGACATCCCAACCAGAAGAAAAAATGGAATTTCTGGCTCATTCTCAACGAGCGGTTCGGACTGTCCGTGACCCTTGCGAACATTGACTACATCGGCGCGGGCAACATCATGTTGTTCGACATGCGCACGCACGAAATGCTGTCCGACAACACCGTGGTCACGCCCCAGGGCCGAGGGCTGGACATGCCCGAGACCGTTGACTCGACCGTGAAGCTGAACCGCGCGGACATGAAAGTGGGGCTGGTGCACGAGCCTGGCGTTGTGCGCATCCGCGCGCTCGTACCCAAAGCGCAGGGCGGCCGCCTTGATGTGGACATCACCCTCCACAAGCCCGCGGAACACGAAACCCTCAACACCGTCATCCCCTGGAGCCGCGAGCAGTTCCACTTCACCTCCAAGCAGAACACCCTTGCCGCCACTGGCACGGTCACGCTCGGAGACCGCTCCATCTCGTTCGCGCCCGAAGACAGCTTCGGCGTCCTGGACTTCGGCCGCGGCATCTGGCCCAGGGAGTTCATCTGGAACTGGGCGTCGTTCAACACGCGCCAGGGCGCGGACCTTATCGGCATCAACCTGGGCGGGAAATGGACAGACGGGACCGGCGCCAACGAAAACGGCCTCTGCCTCAACGGGCGGCTGCACAAAATTATGGAAGATGTGATATTCGAGTACGACACTGCGGATTTTATGAAGCCCTGGCGGCTGTATACATCGGACACAAACGCCGTGGACCTGGTTCTCACGCCCGTGTGGGACAAGGCCGCGGGCGTGAACATGGGCGACACCAAAACCGGCACGCACCAGTGTTTCGGTCATTTCAGCGGCACGGTGCGGGCCGGGGACCGCACTGTGGAAATCCGCAACGCCTTCGGCTGGGCCGAAGAGCACATCGGCAACTGGTGAGCCGGGAGAGGCGGCATGAAATGACCGAAGACAAACACAGGCTCAACGGAACGCACGCGCAGCAAGGAATCTCGCGCCGCAGCGCGCTCGCACTGCTGCCCGCTTCGGCCCTGGCCCTGGCGGCGCTTCTGCGGACCCAGAAAGCCGGGCCTAATAAACCGGCGCCCCGACGCGCTGACACGCAACAACCGCATATCCCGCACGACACCCTGCTCCACGGCGCGCGCTGGAACATCCCGCATTGACATAACGCCTATACAACATCGTTTCTAAGCTGTGGGGAACAATCGCTGCCATGCGTTGCTCCCTGGTTTCGCGATGCGCGCGTTCGGTTTATCCGCGCGCATACGAGCCGCGCGTGCATAGGGAGATTTTGCAGGATGGGCAGGATGAGGCAGGATAAAAACGAAAGAATACCGATCAGAATTGCATACTGCAAAACTCGATGACTTGTCGTTGATTATACCCGGCGTTGCAGGGCGCGGTCGTCGAACCGCGCCATAATTTGCAACGCATGGCGACGGCTGCCATATTTGCCGGTCCGCTCCGGGTTATGCGTTTTGGCCGCGTTTTTTGCGGATTTTTCGGAAGGTGATTTTCGGGGCGCCGCACTGGGGACAGAAATCCGGCGTCTTGTCCGCGGGGAACATTCTGGGGTTGCCGCGCAGGCCGCACAGGCGGCATTCGAGGCTCGTGACCGCGCGCAGGTCCGCGCCGCATTGCGCGCAAAAGGGTCCGGTTTCGCCCGCATGCGCGCATGTGGCGCGCTTCTTCAGCGGTTCGATGATTTGGTTTTTGATGGCGTCGAACAGGTCTGCCATGGCCGCGCTCCTTCTCACACTACCAATATCCGGAATCCGGGCGTGAAAATGCACACGCGGCCCAATGCACGCCGCCGGGGGACTGCGGTCAATTTATCAGGGATTCGTAATCGGATTCGATGGCGCGGATCACGGTGGCGATGGAAAACCGGTCCTGGATGCGCGCGCGCGCGTCCGCTCCCATTTGCGCGCGCAGATCCGGGTCGCAGGCCAGGCGGAACAGGGCCGCGGCCGCGGCTGCAGGCTCGTTCTCGGGCACCAGCAGGCCTGTGGCCCCGTGCTCGATGATTTCCGGAATGCCCGCGTGGGTCGTGGAAACGGCGGGCATGCCCAGTGCTCCGGCCTCGATGAGCGCCGTGGGCGTGCCCTCCATGTCGCCATCCGCGGCCGTGCGCGACAGCAGGGCGAAGATGTGCGCCCCGCGCATAAGCTCCAAGACGCGCGTTCGGGACACGCCGCCGTGGAAGCGCACGGCCTCGTGGATGCCCAGCTTCACGGCCAGGCCCTTGAGTTCGGATTCGAGCGGGCCTTCCCCGGCCAGGTCGCACTGGATGTCCGCGTGGCGGCGCGCCTGGGCCAGGGCCTCCAGAAGAATGTGATGGCCCTTCTTCTCCACCAGGCGGCCCGCGCAGAGCACGAGCGCCGGATAGCGGCTGCCCGGGTCCGGGCGCGGCTGCATGTCGTCCGTGTTCACCGCAAGATGGTGAATGCGAATTTTCTCCTCCGGGCAACCCGCGTCCATAAGCGCCAGCTTCATTTGCGCGCTCAACACCGAAATCATGTCGCCCTCGTCCCACAGGCGCGCATAGAGCTTGCGGTAGTAGTCCTGGCGCAGCAGGGCCGAGGCGTCCACGCCGTAGAAAGAGGTGACGAGCGGCACGCCGGTTTTGCGGCGCAGGCCCACCAGGGCCGCGCCCACGGGTCCGTAATGCGCGTGAATGATCCGGGGCTTGAGACGCCTGATCATCTCATGGAAGAACGGCAGGTAGTCGAGCACGCGCTTGAGCATGTGGTGCGCCTTGCGCGACAGCGGGGGCCGGTCCGCCAGCGTGTGGATGGGCTTGAACGGGAACATGTCAATGTTGCGCACAGGCTCGTCGCTCAACACTGCGGGCACGAAAGTCTGCGCGTGCACGATGCGATCATAAATGAAGGTTTCCGTGGAGCGGATGTAAGGCACGAGCACATGGGCCGCGATGCGGCTGTCTCTTTTGCTGGCGGAGGATTCCTTGTCCAGTTCCAAGGGAAGGCCTTTCCACGATGATGAATTAATTATAGGGGACTGCGCCATGGCATTAAAGCGAAGTTCCCGCGCTTTGATTTCCTTTTGGCGGATGATAAAATGATCACTGTTGGATCCCATATGATAGAAAGAAGGTTAATCTGTGCCCACGCCAAACCACAAGCAAACGCCCATTGCGTTGTTCAGGCCATTTCTGGGAGAAGAAGAAGTGCAGGCGGTGAGCGAAGTGCTGCGGTCCGGATGGCTCGGGCAGGGGCCGCGGACCGAAGAGTTCGAGCGGCGCTTTGCGCAATATGCGGGCGCGGCGCACACCGTGGCCGTGAATTCCTGCACATCGGCGTTGAGCATCTCCATGCAGTTGCTCGATGTGGGGCCTGGAGACGAAGTCATCGTACCTGCGGTGACCTTTGTGGCGACTTCCCATGCTGTGGCGTATCACAGGGCAAGGCCCGTGTTCTGCGATGTGGATCCCGAAACATTAAATATGGATATCGAAGATGCCGCCGCGCGCATCTCGCCGCGAACCCGCGCGATTCTGCCCGTGCATTACGGGGGACGGCCCATGGAAGTGGATCGCCTGCGCGAACGCATCGGGACCGGACTGCCGATCATTGAAGACGCCGCCCACGCCTGTGGCTCCTCTTACAAAGGCCGCGCCATCGGAGGGCACGGGAACGTTGCGTGCTTCAGTTTCCAGGCAGTCAAAAACCTCACGGCCGGAGACGGCGGCGCGATCGCTTTCCCCTCGGACCGCGGCGTGGACCGCGCCCGTGTGCTGCGATGGCTCGGAATCAACCGCGACACCTGGGACCGCACCAAACTGCCCTCGCAACTGTGGTGGCAATACGAGGTGGACGACATAACGCTCAAGTACCAGATGAACGACATCGCAGCCGCCATCGCCATTGTGCAGTTGGAAAAGCTCGACGCGATGAACGCGCGGCGGCGCGCCATCGCGGAACGGTACACCGCGGGTTTTGCAGACAACACGCGCGTGCAGACCCCGCCCATGGATACTCCGAACAGCCGGTCCTCATGGCATTTGTACGCCATCCGGGTGGACAACCGCGATGCGCTTCACATCGCTCTCAAGGAGCGCGGCATCGCTTCCGGCGTTCACTACAAACCCGTGCACCTTTACGGATGCTACGGTCACAATCCAACTCTGCCCGTTGCCGAAGAGCAATGCGCCCGCCTGCTGTCATTGCCCATGCACCCCGGTCTCTCGGACGACGATGCGGACCGGGTGATAGATGCGGTGAACGCATTCACCGCGAGTTGACGCCATGAGTTCACCTCAAGACATAACACTGGTGGAACTGGCGCGGGAACGTCTTCCCCTGACCCTCGCCTGGCGCAACAGGCCGGACATCGCCCGCTGCTTTTTCAGCGGGGCCGTAAACCCGGAACAGCACGCTCAATGGTTCAACAACTACGAACGCGACTCCTCGGATCACACATTCATCATTCAATGGCGGGGACGGCCCGTGGGCATGGCCGCCGTGTACCATATTGATCCCGGACAAAGACGCGCAGAGTTCGGGCGGCTTGTTATCGGGGATCAAGAGGCGCGAGGCCGCGGCGTGGCGCGCGCGGCCTGCGCACAGCTCGCCGCCAGAGCCTTCGCCGAATTTGAAGTGGATACGCTTTTCCTCGAAGTGTTTGCCGACAATGCCCCGGCCATCCGGTTGTACGAAGCACTGGGGTTCATGCGCACCGGAACCGATGAGCGCCCGCGAGCAGGAGGCGCTCCAGAAGAAATCGCCATAATGGAACTGCACAAATCCCATTTTCACGAAGCGGGTGGCGCATGAAGCGGAACATCAGCGTCGTGATTCTGAATCTCGATGGCCGGCCCATGCTCGAAGAATGCCTGCCGTCGCTGATTGCTGCTCTGGAGCATTATGGGGGCCTGTGGGAAATCATCATCGTTGACAATGCCAGTATTGACGACTCCGTCGCGTTCCTTGAAAAAAATTATCCGCACATAAAAGTCATACAAATGCAAAAGAACGATCCTCTGGTTTCTCTGGACACGGGCATTGACGCGTCGCAATATGAATTCCTTAGCTTCTGCAATAACGACATGGTTCTGGAACCGGACTGTCTGGATTATCTGATGCCGCATTTCGACGACGAGCGCGTGTTCGCCGTGACCGCACGGGTGTATGAGTGGGATCGTACGACGCTTCAGAGCCGGCGCCGCTTCCCGCGGTTTTCAAGAGGTTTCTTTTATTATCTGCCGGTTGACGAAAACGCGCCCCAGCACGGATTCACATGCCACGCCACCGGCGGGCAGTCCATTGTGCGCAAAAGCGCATATCGGGCGCTCGGCGGTAACGACCACATATTCAAACCCCTGTACCACGAGGATCTGGATCTGACCTGGCGCGCATACAAAGGGGGATGGATCGCCCTTTACGAACCGCGAGCCATTGTCTACCACCGCGGAGGAGCCACTTCGCGCCGCATTTTCTCTCAAGATTTTCTTCGCATGCTGCAGAACCGGAATTTCTTTTTGTTTATGTGGAAAAACCTGCACAGCCCCGCAATGCTGGGGTCTCATCTGGCGTGGCTGCCGGTCCGCCTGGGCGTAGAGTTGTTTAAAGGCAACAAGGCGTTCCTGCGCGGGTTCGCAAGCGCGCTCCGCGCTCTGCCCGCTCTGATGCGCAGCCGCAGGGCGGCGGCCGCCGCCGCGCGTCTCGACGATCCCGCCGTGTTTGCTCTATTCGAAGATTGATCCCCGGAGAATTACGAATCGCCATCGTCCAGGCCCGCGGGCCTTGCTGCGTCGCGCAGCATGCGCATGTCGTCGCGGCGCAGGGAGCGCGTGGCTGCCAGAAGCAGGACGA
>JAGUYV010000480.1 GCA_020061125.1 bacterium
GCCCGCGAACGCGGCCGCGGCCAGCACGCGCGACGCCACCACCGCGCCCTGGCCTCCGCGTCCGTGAAAGATGATTTCCTGCATGCGCCGGCGCCTTCCCGTTTTCAGTCCTTCAAATTCTAAAAACGGGCCGGGTGATTTGCAAATGAATGTGAGGGATTATTGGGCGAATCAAGGCGTGAGCAACCTGCGGCGGATGAGCACCTCGCGCAGGGCGTGCTCGTATCTGTTGCGCAGGTTCTGGTTGGCCCAGCCGATCCAGCCCACATTGCTGGTGGTGTCCAAGGGCGCGGCCAGGGCCTTGCCGTCCGTGCCGGTGACGATGACCCCGGCTTCGCGCGCGATAAGCTCGGTGCACATGTCGTAGGGGTGGCTGCACAGGGGCGCGGGGTCCCCACGCTCGCGCATCTTGTGCGCCAGCAGCGCACGCAGGTCGCACACCATGCGGTCGTGCCCCATGATCAGTTCGTACAACTGCCCGCCGGAACACACATACTGGTCCTCGAAATAATAAAACGGCCAGGTGAACCCGGACACGCTGCGCACGAATTCCTCCTCGATTTCCGCGATGAGATCCTTGACGCCCGCGAAGAAGCGGCAGAAAGTGGCGAAGCCGTGCTCCAGGGATTCGGCGGAGGACGGCGTGAGGCGCAACTCGGAGAAGCGGCCGCCGTCGAGGTCGCGGCGCACGCCGTGCGCGCCCTCGCCGCGCACGGCCCATAACTGGTCGTGCAGCGCCTGCTTGGGCGTGGGAATTTCAGTCATGACCGCGGCGCGGATGTTGCGCAGGGTGGCTTTCTCGTGATTGTTCGAGACCCCGGCCAGGGACCACGCGCTGCGCTTTCCGTGCATGAGTCCGCGGCTGCCGTCCACCGGGTCCATGATGACCAGGAACTCGGCGTCTTCGGCGCGGCCGCTGTGCGTGAACGCGGCGCACCCGTCCGCGATGCCCTCGGCCACCAGCACGCACGACACCTCCGGCCGGATCCGGCGCTCGAAGTAGTCCAGGATTTGCTCCTCGCCCAGTTTGTCTATCTTGTAGATGGTGTCGTCGCGGCCCACGGAGTCCACTGCGGCCATGGCGTCCGGCTCCCCGCCCGAGCGCATGCCGTCCATAACCGCGGCCACGATCTTGTCCTGGAGCCGCTTGAATTTCTCGATGAAAAACTGCTCGACGGAACCGTTCATGGGCGATCCCTCCCCTGGCTGGGCTGCGGCGGGTGAAAATCCGTTGAAGGAATTATACACCAGGCCGCGCCTCCGGGATAGCGCGTTAACAGGCGCCTATGCTTTCGCGCCCACGGCGGCGATGTATAGCGCGGTTTCCTCTTCGCCGTCCGCGCCGATTATCGCGTTGACCTCGTCGTCGAAGAATGCGCCGATCATGCAGCAGCCCAGGCCCAGAGCCTCGGCCGCAAGGTGCAGGTGCGCGCCCGCATGCCCGCAATCCAGATATATGTACCGGTATCCGCGCTCGAGATACTTCCACTTGCAGCGCTGCACCACGCCCGTCCAGACGAACACCGCGGGCGCGGTTTCGCACATTT
This sequence comes from bacterium, assembly GCA_020061125.1. Lineage (GTDB taxonomy): Bacteria > UBP15 > UBA6099 > UBA6099 > DSWB01 > DSWB01. The sequence goes on from JAGUYV010000480.1 coordinate 1,548, forward strand.
TCTGGTTCAGACAGGCATACGACAGGTTGCTGCCCTGAAATCCGCCGCGCACAAGCTCCAGTTCCCAGTTGGGGATGTTGTGGTGCCACGCGCCCGCATCCAGCCCGGCCACGCTGTTGGCCACTACATAGGTTTCCACGGGATAGAGCGCGCCCGCGGACGGCGCGGTGCGGAAGTCGTATTTGCCCGCCCGCGCCGTGATCCCGTTGAACGACCAAAGCAGCAGGGACAAATCATCGAGCGACAGGTCCCGGTCCGCGAATTTCCTGTGCGAGCGGCGCGCGGCCAGGATGTCCCACAGGCTGGCGCCGGGGCGGATCACGGGGTTGGGGAGGGCCGCGCGCTGCGAGCCGGGATAGGATTTGTACATCTCGGGTTGTGGCCCGTGCATGGCGCCCGAAGGAATCCCGTTGATCGAGTATTTGGTTTGTTCCTGGAAAGAATCTCCGATGCGTTCCGGCATGGCCGCGCCTCCCGTGATAAAGAGTCCGGCGCGCCGTGCGCGCCGCGTATTCAAACAAAAAGGAAACGGTTCAAAATGTTCCTGTGTGGTCGGAACTCTATGGTTTGCGCGCGTACACGATGAAGTTTTCGCCCGCGGATTCGTCGGCTGCGTTGTCCCCGGCCACGGCGCGTACGGCTTTGCGCTTGATGCGCGACGCGGCCTCGGGCGTCATGAACCAGCGGATGAAAAACTTGGCCGCGCTCTTGAGCGCATTCATGCCCCGGGATTTGAACGCTACGCCCCCGGACACGGTTTCCACCTCGAAGCCGGTTTCCTGAAGCAGGCGGGAAAGGGTCGAGGGCGAAAAGAAGCACAGGTGGCCCGGCAGGGTGAAGTAGCGCCATTGGCCCCCGGCCTCGCGTGCCGCGGCGCTGCGCACATTGCATGTGCTCACCGTGATCACGCCGCCCGGCTTGAGAATGCGGAACGCCTCCCGCACGGTCTCGCGCGGATCGGCCAGGTGCTCGATCACGGACCACATGACCACGGCGTGGAACCGGGCGTCAACGAATTGCGCTTCGGCGAGGGCGCCGTGCTTGACGCCGAGCTGGTGCTCGCGCCGCGCGAACTCCACATCCTCGCGCGCGATGTCCACGCCGATGGGCATCCACCCGAGGTCGCGCGCCAGGGCGCTGCAATAGCCCCGGCCGCAGCCCACCTCCACCATGGGGCCAGGCTCCACGCGCCGCGCCAACTCCGAAAACAGCTCTCGCCACTCGCGCCGCTTTTTGTCCAGCAGGCTCTCGTAGGATTCGCCCACCATGGAATCGTAGTAGCCCTGGTCGTGGGTTTGCAGGAGTTCGCCGGGGTCCGGCACGGGGGTGACATACACGAACCCGCATTCCGGGCACTCATGCACGCGCCGCCCGTCCGTGGTCTGGTCAAGGAATTGCGGGCTGTCCGCGCCGCACAGGTTGCAGGCGATGTGTTTCATGGCCTTTATTCTACCACGGGATTCCGCCGGGATTGTGTCCAGGCATAGGCGCGGATGCGCTGCCGTTTGCCCTTGAGCCGCAGCCGTCCCACGGACCGGAACGAGGCTCTTTGTTTTGTGAGCGCGTCGAAAGTGGTTTCTGAAATCATGATGCCGCCGGCGTCCGCGCTGCTTTCGAGCCGCTGCGCCGTGTTCACGGCGTCGCCGATCAGGGTCCGGTCCATGCGCGTCTCGTTTCCCATATTGCCGATGACAACCTCTCCGGTGTTCACGCCGATGCGGATCAGAATCCGGGAGTCCGGCTTCTGCGTAGTGTTCAGTTCCGCCATGGCTTTCTGGATTTCCAGGGCCGCGGCCACGGCGTCGTCCGGCTCCTCGAAGATCGCCATCACGCTGTCGCCGATGAACTTGTCAATGTCTCCGTTGTGCCTGTAGATGATGCCGCCGAGAATCTGGAAGTGCGCGTTCAAAAGGGCGATGACCGCCTCGGGAGTCATGTTCTCCGAAAGGGTGGAGAACCCCGCGATGTCCGTGAACAGCACGGTGCGCTCGACCATCCTTTCGGTGAGCGGAACCGCGGAAGACCCGCGCGCGGCGTCGCTGATTTCCGACCATGTCGCATGCGACACCATGGACCTGATGACTCCCTGCAGGCGGGCCTTTTCCCGGTTGGCCTGTTCGATCTCCATGCGCACCCGGCCGTTCACGCTCATGAGATACCCGGACACCGCGCCCACGAACATGAAGAAGCCGTTGATGGTTATGATCTGCACCATGGGATTCGTCCGGCCATGGAACAGGAAATCCACCCTGATGAAAAACGGCGTTGGCTGCGTCAGCCCGTAATGGTGCAGCAGAATCACGGCGTCCATGCACAGGCACGCCACCGCGCTTGCGCCAAGCGTCACCCACAGGGAGCCGGACACGGTGTCAATGATGAAGATCATGAACAGGAACCCGAGGATGAACGGGCTGTGCATGCCGCCGGTGTAGTGCATGGCGATGGCCAGCAGCACGGCGAACAGGGTCCCGTTGAACAGCGCGAACACGAACGCGGGGTATCGTTTCTTGATGAACACGAACGAAAACACATTCACGGCCACGCCCACGCATGTGATGAACAGGGTCATCTCCAGGCTGAAGAACCCGTAACGCAGATGCAGGAACCAGACGCCGATCACGGCCAGGGCGATGGCCGCGGAGCGCAGCCCGAGCGCCGGGCGCAGCCTCCGGAGAATCTCGTTTTCGCTGTCGAGGATTTCCCGCGCCGGCCCGCTGTGGTTCGCGTTCCCGTTATTCATTCCGAGGGTCTTTCATATCCGGAATTGAGCGTTTCGAACAGTTGTCTGTCGGTGACGGTGCACTGGGCAAGCTCGA
>JAGUYV010000511.1 GCA_020061125.1 bacterium
CGGAATCCGCGAGCACCCGCCCCTGCCCCGCAGGTTCCAGCTCGGCCCGGACCGGGATTTCGACTACGCCATGCGCCCGCACGAGGTGGAGCCGTTCCTGCGGCAATTCGCGGACCTGGGCTGTCCGCTTGGACTGGAAGCCGACTACCTGCCCGGCGAGGAGCAGGAAACCGCGGACATCATCGCCGATCTGATCGCCCGCGCCGCGGCCATGGGCGTGCCCGTGTCCGGCGTGCACGGCTCCATGCACCTGCTGCCCGGAACCGTGGACGACGGCGTGCGGCCCAAGGGCGATGTGCAGTATGTGCTGTGGGATCTGGATGCGTCCGTGTTCGAGGCGCACTTGAAGGACCGCGGCCCGCGGCGCGTGCTGCACGACTATTTCGGCGCGCTCGGGGACCTCATCGCCACGGGCCTTTTCGACGCGCTCTCGCACCTGGAGCTGATCCGGAAATTCGACCGGCGCAACCAGGCCGGGGACAGCGTGTATTTCCACGAAGTGGAAGACCTGTACGACGCGCTTGCGCGGCGCGCCATCGAAAAAGCCGCGGCGGCGCGCCTGCCCGTGGAAATCAATGTGTCCGGCATGGCGCGGCCCATCGGCCGCCCGTTCATCTCGCAGGAGCTGCTGAACCACGCCGTGGCGTGCGGCGCGCCCGTGTGCGTTGGCTCGGATGCGCACCTGCCCGAACACATCGGCGCGCACTTCGACACGGCCGCGCGCATGCTCGAAACCGCGGGCTGCGAAACCCTGGTCACATTCAAGGACAGGAAACAGATTCCCTACGCCTGGGCATGAGCGCCGCGCTTGACTTTTTTTCGCGATTATGACACGATCAACCGGATCGCCCGCAGGGGCGCTCCCACACTTTGGAGGTTGACATCATGAGCGACGAATTCGACGATTTCGACGGTTTTGACGACGAGGAAGAATACGAAGACAGCCTGGCGGGCAAGTTCGAGCAGGGCGTGGACCAGATCGTGGACATGCGCCTTTCCATCTCGAACGGAATCTGCGACCAGATCAAGCAGGTCGCGAACAAGGTGCGCGGCGTGGACGAGGACGACGAGGACTACGAACCCGGCCCGCTGGTGAAAATCGTGGACATGGTCAACAGCGTGGACCAGGCCATCGTGGAAGGCACCGCCGATGTGATCAAGGGCATCGGCCGCACCGTGCTGGGCCTGTTCTGATTGCACGCCCGCGCGCCCGCGCGCACAACACATTGACGCCATGCGCATCCCCGTGCGCAAACCGGGGATGCGCTTGTGTTTTCCGGCGGAACCGTGAAATTTCAAAGCGGAATTTTAAGATAGTATATACGACACCGGGCCGCGTCCGCGGTCTCTTTTATTGGAGGAGTTTTTCATGCCCACCACACCGTTGTCGCAAGTGGACATCAGTCTGCAAAAGGAAACATGGCGCGTGTTCCGCATCATGGCGGAATTCGTGGAAGGATTCGACAAACTGGCGCGCATCGGCCCCTGCGTCACCATCTTCGGTTCCGCGCGCACGAAAAAGAGTTCCAAAGAGTACAAGATGACCGTTAAGACCGCGCGGCTGCTCGGCGAAGCGGGCATCGGCGTGATCACCGGCGGCGGCGGCGGCATCATGGAGGCCGGCAACCGCGGCGCCAAGGAAGCCGGCGCCGAATCCGTGGGCCTCAATATCCTGCTGCCCTTCGAGCAGAGCGCCAACGAGTACATCGAAACGCTCATCAATTTCCACTACTTTTTCGTGCGCAAGGTCATGTTTCTGAAATACTGCCACGGCGCGGTGATCATGCCCGGCGGATTCGGAACCATGGACGAGCTGTGCGAGGTGCTCACCCTGGTGCAGACCCGCAAGGTGCACCGCTTCCCCATCATTCTCATGGACAGCGATTTCTGGGGCGGCCTCATCGAATGGTTCAAAAACACCATGCTCGAACGCGGCAACATCTCGGCCGGAGATCTCGATCTCTTCAAGGTCACCGACGACCCCAAAGAAGCCGTGAGCATCATCAAGAATTTCAAGGTCAACATCTACGACAGCCCCATCAACTGACCGGGGCCGCGTTCCGGAGGGATGCCTCATGTACGAAGTGTCAAAAACCGCGTCGTTTTCCGGCGCGCACAGCCTGCGCGAATATCAGGGCAAGTGCGAGTCCGTGCACGGCCACAACTGGAAGGTGCAGGCGTTCGCCGCCGCAAAAGAACTGGACCGCCTGGGCATGGTGGTGGACTTCAAGGATCTGGGCGCGCGCCTCAACGAAATCCTCGACCGTCTGGACCACAAGGATCTCAACGCCGTGCCACCGTTCGACGCCATCAACCCGTCGTCCGAGAACCTGGCGAAATACATCTACGACGAGTTGTCGGGCATGATCAACGACGGCCGGGTCAAAATCACCCGCGTGCTGGTGTGGGAAACCGACCCCTCCTGCGCGGCTTACTGGGAAGACTGACGGTTTTCAGCAGAACACAATCGGGGAGGCCGATACCTTGTCCAGTGAACGAGCACAAGCCCTTGTGAATCTGGCGGCGGCGCACAGCGGCGCCGAAGCGGAGAAAATTCTCGAGGGCGGCGCCCTGGGGCGCGAACAACTGCGCGAAGTTCTCACCCTGCTCCAGGATGCGCTCTACGAGCTTTTCAACGACAAGCCCAACGAGAAGCGCATGCACAAGAAGCTGCGCGACGCGTGCCTGGTGTTCATGAACCTGGACCTGGCCTCGCAGGTGGACGACGAGTTCCAGGCAAAAGCCGTGAAGCTGCTGCAGGAGAATGTTATCAAAACCCGCGAGAAGGAGCGCCTGGCCGACGAGCTGGCCTCCATGGGCGTGGACCGCTGGAAGGCGCTGGACGAGGACGAGGTGGAAGCCCTGGCCGACGAGGACGACGGTCTGATCGCCGCGGCTCTGACCAGCACCCAGAACAGGCTCGATCCAGAGGACACCGCGCTCGCTGATGCGCTCACGCAGATATGCGCGCGCCTGGCCGCGCCCTTTCTGGCCGCGTTCGACGCCGCGGCTCTGGATGCGCTGATTTCAGGCGCGGCCCAGGTGTGCCGCCTGGCAGCGGACGGCAAGAGCGCCGCGGACGCGCTTCAGAAAACCGCAACCCCGGCCCTGGAGCACGCGGGCGTAATCAAAGCCATGCGCAAGTCGTTTGCGGGATTGCTTATCGGCGACATCATTCTGCGGCAGGTGGGCAAGGGCCTGGGCGTGAAGGAAAAGCTGTCGGTCACGGATTTCATCATCTTCCTGGCCTGCCAGGTGGCGGACAAGCAGATGCTGCCGGACGCGGATAAAGAGAAGCTGCTCAAAGCCGCCGCGGATCTGGACTCGATTTAGCGCCTGGATCCGGAGGCAACATGCGCCACGGCCTTGCCGGTGATTATCAGGGAGCGGCCGCGGCCCGCTCGAATCGCCTTGCCGCCAATAATTTTTGGGACTGTCAGTGGCTTGATTTTTGTAGGGCGCGGTCGCGAACCGCGCCGGAACCAAGCGCCGCAAGACGAATTGCACCGATAATAATTTCACCATTAAGATTTGTTCGAGATATCAGGTGAACCTGGTTTTTCCGAGTTACGCTTTCAATCTTCGCTTCAAATAACGGCGCGGTTCGGCGACCGCGCCCTACATCACCGGCGGCTTCGGATATTAGTCATGGGTTGAATCATCCCCTTTCTCTTTTCCGCGCCGCACCCTGCGCGATGCAGTCCCTCCCTGGCTTACGCAATGCGTATAAAGCGATGCGAAAACGGGTGGAGTTCTTCGAAAGCCTCTACGGGAGCAGTTCGCCCACGATGCGGTTGACGATCTTGCCGTCGGCGCGGCCGCGCACCTGCGGCATGAGCGCCTGCATGACTTTGCCCATGTCCTTTTTGCCCGACGCACCGGTCTGCGCGATGGCCTGCTCCGCGAGCGCGCGGATTTCATCCTCGCCCATGGCTGCGGGCAGATAGCGCTGCGCCACCACGAGTTGCGCGCGCTCCTTTTCCGCCAGCTCGGGCCTGCCCCCGCGCTCGTATTCGGCAGCGGCGTCTTTGCGCTTGCTGGCTTCCTTCTGCAGAACCTGCAGCTCCTCGGCTTCGTCGAGATCCCGGCACAGTTCCGTCTTTTTGTAAGTGAGCGCGCTTTTGATTCCGCGCAGCGTGTCCACGGCCACGGTGTCCTTGTCCTTCATGGCCTGTTTGAGATCCTGCATGATGGTGTCAATCAGCGGCATGGCGGGAATCCTCCAGGAAATGTTCTGTGCGCGGTCACGCTTCGGGACCGGGGCGTTTGGAATAATAGGTGACGCCGTCGTCGCGCGAGTACCCGCATTTTTCAAACAGGGCGCGGGACGCCGTGTTGTTGTGGAACACGAGCGCGGCGTGGACCGCGATGCCGTGTTCGTCGAATTTTTCATCGAGTGCGGCCAGGAGCGCTGCTCCCACGCCGCGGCGGCGGAAGTCCGGGTGCACGGCCACGCGGTTGGCCCAGCCTTTGCGCCCGTCGTGGCTGCCAAGCGCCACGAGATCGGAAGAGC
>JAGUYV010000030.1 GCA_020061125.1 bacterium
CTCGGCTCACGCATCCTGCGCAGCGAAACCGCCGCGGCTGCGGCCGCGGCTCTGGCCCTGCACGCCATGGGCGCGCTCGACGCGCCTCTGCCGGATCTGTAACCCGTTGCCCGTCTCGGCATTGTGATGGGCCGGTCGGAGACAATAACCATGAACTGGCGCATAGCGGCGGACATCGCGATTGGCCTGGCGGTTCCCCTGGGGTTTGCAGCGGCGTTCGCCGCGGGCAAGGTGACAAAGCGGGAGTTGCTATTTCTGGCCGCGGGCTTCGCCATCGGCGCGTCGTTCGAGTTTTTTACATGGGCAATGGGCGGGGATTTCTTTTTCGTAATCTTGGACTGGCCTCTGCCCATGGCCACCTATTACCTGTGCCATTCCTCGTGGGACGCGGGCATCTTCTTCGCCGGGTATGCGCTGTGCGCGGCGCTGCTTCGCAAGCCCCGGGCGTCGGTCGCGGTGTCGTTCGACTGGCGGGAAGCGCTGATCATGACCGTGTGGGGCGCGGGCACCGCGTTTTTCGTGGAGATCGCGGGCAACGGAATCATCTGGCAATATGTTCCCGGCAAATGGAATCCCGAATGGATCACCGTGGCCGGGCGCAGGTACACCATATTCATTCAGGCCGTGTGGCTCGCGGCTCCGGCTGTGTTCTATGCGTGCTGCCTTGGGATTTCCAGGGCGTCGCGAAGGGACCAAAACCCCGAGTCCGGGGAATAGGCCAGAGCGGCTGGCGGGTCCGGCCGTTCCTCCCGTATTGAATCCGCAGGCGCAGGCGATACAATGTATGCGTGAAAAATACCGGCAAGGGGGTTGGCGCGGCATGCGGGTTGCAGGGTTGATAAACCGGGACAAGAGGTTTCGACGATATTTGAAGGCGCAGACGGCGCTGGTCGCGGCGGCGCTGCTGTGGTGCGCAGCCGCATGCGCGGCGCCCGCGCCCACGCTCCCGGATTATTCCTATGGGCCGCACGAGCGCAATGTGCTGGATTTCTGGCGGGCGGAATCCGCAACGCCCGCGCCGGTTGTGATCTACATCCACGGCGGCGGCTTCTATCTCGGGAGCAAGGGGCAGGTGAACGGCGCAGACATCGAGACATGCCTGAATAACGGCGTGTCCGTGGCGTCTATCAATTACCCTTACTATGCCGATGTGTCGCTGCAAGGCATCATCCGCGACAACATCGCGCGCGCCGTGCAGTTTCTGCGCTACAAATCCGGAGAACTGAACATAGACAAGGACCGGATCGCCGTGTACGGGCAGTCCGCGGGCGCAGGCTCGTCCCTGTGGCTTGCATTTCACGACGACCTCGCGGATCCCGCGAGCCAGGACCCGGTTCTGCGTGAGTCGTCGCGCGTGCGCGCCGCGGGCGCCATTGACACGCAGGCCACTTATGATTTCCTGCGATGGCCCGAAATCTTCAAACACACCATAGACGGCCGGGCCATGAACGGCTGGATGATGGTCATGAAGCAGGTCATTCTCGAGATGTATCATGTGAAAAAGGAGAAGGATCTCAAATCTCCGGAAAATGCGGCCATGCGAAGCGACCTTGACATGCTCGCGCTCATGGATGCATCCGACCCGCCCGTGATCATGCAGACCTTCGAGAGCCGGTTGAGGTCGTCCGATGTGCTCCATCACATCGCCCATCCCGTGACCGTGCTTGAAAATTGCGAAAAGACAGGAGTCTCGTGCACGCTGATCCGGGACGAAACGCCCGAGGAACAGCGCATTCGTGTGGTCGAATTCCTGATTCGCCATCTCAAGCAGGATTGATTTCCCAATACAAGATATCGCCAAAATAAAACCGGCCCCCTGTGCGCAGGGGGCCGGTTTTCTGTTTTCGGAAGTTGTGCGGATGCGCGGGATTACTTGTCCTGCAGCGCGATTTCCTCGGCGATGACATTCACCATGAGCGGGTCCTTCATGCCGAGCAGGGACTGGGTGTAGATGTTCCAAGCGCCCACGCCCTGGGAATACTGTAGATTCTGGAAGATGTCGAAGTAGAATTTGCAGAAGTCATACTTGCTCGACGGCGCTTTTGTCCAGGGTTCGTACCGGTCCGAGCAGGCTGCGGTCATGCTGGAGCGCTGGATGCGGTTGAGGATCACATTGTAGCCCAGCGGCTCGAAGCCGGCCTTGTTCGCGGCCGCGCCCATGGACATTTCGCAGTCCGCGGTGCGGAACAGGGACCGGGTGCGGTCATCGGGATCTTCGTACAGCGCGGGGGCCAGGGAGCAGTCTTTGCGGAAGTGCCTGTTTTTACCCTTTTCCACCACGCCGAAGGCCAGCGGGTCTATGAGCAGTTCCACTGCCAGCCGGGCCTGGATTTCCTTGTCGTCTTTTTTGCCCTGGGGATCGATCTGCATGGCTCGCAGGCGGCCGAACAGGTTCCACACCTCGGGCTGATAGAGCACGACCTGCTCGGGCAGGTTCGCCGGGTCCGTGGTATCGGAGATGGCGGGCACCGAGGCCGGAGTCCCGCTGCCCAGGGTGTTGTGGTACTTGAGGGTGTAAACGATGGCGATTTCGCCGAGCACGGGTTCTTTCTGATCAATGAACGCTTCGCCGGGCATCTTGATGGCCTTGGCCCAGGACCGGCTTCCAAACGCCAGGACATTGGGATCCAGATCGAAGGTCTGCGTGTCTTTGGCTTTTTCGGGATCTTCGGGGTCGAGCAGGAGCATGGTCACACGCGCCGCAGTGTCGTTGTCGTTCATGACCACGCCGGTCACGCGGCCGTAATGCCGGGTGAAAGTTGCGATGGGAATGCGCGGCGCGTGTTCGCGGTGCGCCATGTCCACTTCGAGATAACCGAGCAGTTTTTTCTTGCCATCGGCCTCGATGCACTCCGAGGTGTCGCCGCTGCGGCCCGGCACGCATAGACCCTGGGCCTTGGACTGCTCGGGGGGAATGCGCAGGTACAGGGTGAAGGAATCTTTTTTGGCGTCCCAGGCTTTCTCCTCGTCCTTGACATCGTCGGCGTCAATCATCATGCCGCCGTAGTCCAGAGTGAGGGACGCGATGCGTTTGCGCAGAGTGGCGTCCCACCCGTCGCGCGTGGCGGACTGGACCAGGGAGCTTACGGCCGCCGGGGAATCCTGATAGGTGCGCTGATGCCAGGTGATGAAGTCCGCCATCTGCTGGATGCGGCTGCGCACCTGCGCCTTTTCGTTTTCTATGACATTGAGGTAGCAGAGGCGGCGGGCGTTGAGCTTGCCGCCGGAATACAGATCGAAGAAATCGTTTGCGGAGACCTCGCGCACCACGGCCGTGTCGTCGCCGTTCCAGCAGTCGCGCACATACAAGTAGGCCAGGTCGTCCACGCGGAACTCGCCGTCCTTGAGGGCCAGGGTGCGGCCGCCGCCGTCCACGCTCTTGATGATGCCCGAGGCGTCCCACATGCCGGGGCAGGATTTCTCGTTCCAGTTGCCGATGAAGAACTTGGACAGAATCGCCACGGCCTCGGAGCGGTCAATGTAGCGGTCCGGCTTGAGCCGGATGTCGGTGATGCCGCTGCGCGGATCGAGTTTGGCCGCGGCGTCCGCCTTGATGCCCGTGCGGGAATCAATCAGTCCTTCGCGCATGGCCACCACGATGAAGCCCGGATAGTTCTGCGCGGCGTCCACATCCTCGCGCCGCTTGATTTCCCCGGCGGCCAGGCTGACATCGCTGAACCGCGTGTACTGCTGGTTCAGTTCCAGGGCGCGGTCCACAATGCCCGCGTAGTATTTGAAATTGTTCAGGGACTGGTTCACGGCCGGGCCGCAGTAGTATTTGTCAAATGAGTACTTGGCGTCGTTCGCGTTTTTGTCGCGGGCGATATAGTCCACCAGGGCCACGAAGGACGCGATGAACTCCTCGCGGGTCACGAACTGGTCCGGGAACGCGCGGCGGTCTTTGCCGTAGTCGTCCAGCGGGTTGACGCTGCGCTCCACATCCTTCCATTCATAGTCCGCGCCCGTGACTTTGGCGCGCCCCTTTTCGGACTTGGCTTTGTCCTTATCCTTGCTCTTGCTTTTTTCCTTGTCCTTTTTGCCTTCCTTGCCATCCTTTTTGGCGGCCTGGGCGGCATCGTCCTTGACAGCGGCGCGCATGCCCTTGAGAGTGTGAACATGCTCGAAAATGGCGCGGTCCACGACTTCCTCCATGTACATGAACGAGGGGTGCAGGGCGCGCACATCGTTGTACAGGGTCGGCTCATTGGTGCGCTGATGCAGGACTTCGGAGCGGTTCTGATACGGGCCGTGGGGGACATTCTGCCCGTCAATCACGATTTTGGTGTTCACATCGGCTTCGAGAGTGAAGGGGCCGCCTTTTTCGATGGAGTTCAGAAGGCGGGCGAAGATGACCACCAGGTCGGCGCGGGTGAGGTAGTGCTTGAACCACGAGTGCATGATCGCGGCTTCGTGAACATCCGGGCCGTAGTTCTTGGTCACGAATTTCTCGATGGCGCGTTCCATGTCGAAGCGCTCGCCGCTGTGCCACCACATATTGTCCTGCGCGCACAGGTGGTTGTTGGCGCTCCAGTTGGCCCAGGGGAACCGCTTGCTGGCGTTCATTGTGGGCGTGTTGCCGAACCAGGACACGCACTGGCCCGTGTCTGTGGCGATTGTGCCTTCTTCGCACTTGTCGTCCCAGATCTCGCAGCCCAATCCCTGGATGTCTTTGAAGTAGACATGATCGGGAATTTCCTTGGGCGTTTCCCTGGCCTGCAACCGCGGCAGGGGCGCGGCAATCAGGGCCAGCAGGAAAATGCTGAACAAGCAGATTTTGGTCCGATCCATCCCAAATGTGTGCATGAGGTTCACCGCCCGAATCAGGGTTAGCGCTTCTATTATCGAAAACCGGAACGCATTATATCACAACAATTTAATAAAGACAATAAATGTGCAAACCGTGTCGTCATGGCGTGAAAACGCGCACGCGCGGAGGCAGGCCCGAGTCCGGCGCAGGTGTGGAAGTCAGGGTCACACTCACGGCCGGATCAATTTCGAACAGCCTGAACCAGGGCACAAGCGTGTGCATGGAAAATCCTGACAGCACAAATGCCGGTGCGGCCGGTCCCAGGTTCAGCGATGTGCCCTCAAAGTATTGTGCGAACAGGGTGCGGGTCCGGGCCTCGACATCTTTCGCCAGCCTGACCCTGATTTCCGGATAAAGATTGCCGGGAATGTTGAACGGCGACGCGCCGCGCATGCGCAGCTCCGTTTCCAGAGGCGGGCGTATCGCGGCCATGTAAAGGTAATCGTCGGCGAAGCGCTGGAGCAGGAATGCGGCATGCGCCGCGGCGCGCGCGCGGATGTCCGCGCCGCGTTCCGCATCCAGGCGAAGAATCCTGGCCATGAGCAGGTGAGCGGCCGCGGTTCCAAAGGCGTTGCCCGCGGTGTTCCATCCCGCGTATGAAGACAGGGCCGCGGGTCCGGGCCCGGCCAGCAGAAATCCGGCCAGAGCTTCGTCGGCCCGGTTCACCAGGCGCACATCGGCCAC
>JAGUYV010000006.1 GCA_020061125.1 bacterium
GCGCGCGGCGCGGCCACGCTCGCCGCCATCGGAGATTACTGCTCCAACAAGGTGTTCCCGGATCAGCCCCATTCCCCGGCCTGGGCGCAAATCGAAATGGCGCGCAAAGGCAACCGCCGCGCCCTGCTCGCGGCCATGCGCAAGCTGCACAACATCTCCGGGGACCTGCGGCATGGCGTTCCCAACCCGCACCTGGCCAAAGATCTGCGCCTGTACGCACGCAAGCTCGAACGGCTGGCCCGGGCCATAACCCTGGCGCACGAAATCGCGCGCGCGCCCCACGCCCAAAAACCGGCCCTGCGCAAACAAATCGCCCCCCTGCTCCGCGACATCCGGCGCGACCCGAAAATCGTGTGCGCGGGCGCGCTGCAATGCTACCTGTTCGACACGGTCAGGGAATTTATGCCCGATGTTGTCGTGTGACACCGCGCCGTGCGTGTGCTATACTGCATGCTGTTATTTCAACCACATGACACGCGCGCCGCACCGTGCGGGCCGCGAAACCGCGGAGGTCCGGGTTCATGATTAAAACTTGGCTCACCAAAAAGCTGGGCATCAAGCATCCCGTGATTCAGGGCGCCATGGGGCCGTATAGCACCAACAAACTGTGCGCGGCCGTGGCCAACGCTGGCGGCCTGGGCGTGATCAGCCTCATCGGCATGGGCGTGCAGCACAGCGAGGCCACGCCCGTGGACCCCACCCTGGTGTTCGGACCCGGCACCACGGAAGAGTATGTGGCGCGCAGCCTGGAATTCGTGAAAAAGGAAACCGCGGCCTCGGGCGGCGTCTTCGGCGTGAACTGCCCGGTGTCCCTGGAATTCATGGACGCCGCAAAACTGCTCGTGGGCAGCGTGTTCGCCGAACGGGAAAAAGACCCGGACCTGCAAAAGCGGCTCCGCGTGATCATCACCTCGGCCGGAGACCCGGTCCCGTGGGCCGAACATATCCGAAAGACCGACATGATCTGGTTCCATGTGGTGCCGTCCATTTACCATGCGTCGCGCGCGGACAAGGCCGGGGTGGACGCAATCATCGCCTCGGGACACGAGGGCGGCGCGCACATATCCTGGCAGCCGGTGCATTCCATGGTGCTGATCCCCGGCGTGGTGGAAGCGACGAAGAGACCGGTGATCGCGGCCGGGGGCTTTTGCGACGGCCGCACCCTGGCCGCGGCCCTGGCCCTGGGCGCCGTGGGCGTACAGATGGGCACACGGTTCATCGCCACGCGCGAATGTGATTTCTGGGATGTGTGGAAACAGGGCGTGGTGCGCGGGTCGGACCGGGACACCCTGGTGGGCCGCGGCATGTTCGGCCCCATGCGCTTCATTAAAAACGATATGTCGGAACAGCTCGTGGACAAGACCACGGAACTCGTGCCCGAATTTTTCAAGGGCCTGCCCGTGGACCTCGCGCCCGAAATCCTGGAAATCGAGAAACAGGGTTTCGCCAACCTGGTGAACGACGACCCCCAGGGGTCTCTCATTCTCGGCGGCGAAGCCTGCGGCCGCATTAAAGACATGCCCGCAGTCTGCGATCTCATGGATTCCTTGATTTCCCAGGCGGAAATCATTCTCAAGGCCTTGCCCGATTTCGTGGCGTAGCCAGCAATCCGGACACATTCCCCTCTGTTTCAGGCCAAAAATGTGATTCATGTCACATTTTGTAAAATGACTCGATCATTTCGGAGTTTTCTATGGTACAATTCATATAATTATAAATGGCCCTGTGGACAAATGGGCCAATATCAACAAACACAAAGCGTTTTATCACAACAAATATGGCCACAAAACGCCACGGACAAAAACGCCGCAGTAGTTTGAGGCAATAGGCTTTGTTCAAAACAATTATGTGCTTTTAGTTTTGTCCGGCTGGGGAAACGGGTATAGAACGGCATTACTATTATAAAAGCCCGGAGAGTTTGGGAAACATTAAACAGCGCAACCGGGTTGGGATACACGACAACCGAATATGAAGTGATTGAACAGCGAACAACCATTTAGCCCAGGGGTTGAATCATGCCAGGAAAACACAGGGATTTAGCCAACGGACCCTCCGTTGGTGCGCTTTTGGCGCTGCTTTTGTGTTTATGGAGCGGCGCCGCGCATGCGCAATCGCATTTCATTGACAACTTTGATTCGTACGCGCGCAACTCCAGCGTGTGCGCGGCCGCGAACTGGGCCGCGTGCAGCGGCAGCGCCACGGTGAGCAACGCCGCCTCGGTGTCCACGCCCAACAGCGCGTTCCTGGATCGCAACGGCTCCGATTCCTCCATGACCGGCATCAGCTTCGGCGCGGTGTCACAGCGCATGGTCGTGGAATTCTCATTGAGAGCGACACGCGTAAATTCCGGAACAAAGGGCGTTGTACTTCGAAACAGCACGAACGGCGCCGCCATACAGGTGCGCATCAACGATACAAGACGCATCGAATACAACCGGCTCGGGACCTGGACACAGCTCTGCGGGTCCAATACCTCGAACAACACCTGGTATACATTTCTCATTGTTACCGATCCCTCGCAGACCACGGACACTTTCGACCTGTTCGTCACAGAAGGCGGCGCGGCGTTCTGCTCGGGCACAAACCTGAATGTGCAGGCCAACACAGCAAATATTGACAAGATTGAGTTCTACGCCTCGGGCAACAACAACGCGGACATGTATGTGGATGATGTGCGCGTGTACAATGTGGGCGCGCTGAACCTTGCGCCGGGCGCGAACAATCCCGTGGCCGCGAACATCGCTTCGGACGCCGCGGATGTGGCCATGCTCCAGATGTCCATTCAGGAAACCGGCGGGCACGAGGGCGTGCAGATAACAGAGGCGCAGTTTACGGCGTCCGGAACCGGAGACGACCGGAGCGCTGCCAGCGGCGGAGCCATCAGCAACAACCAGGTGTGCCTTTACAGGGACACCGGGGTATCGCCAGGCGCGTGGGACGCCGGGGACCCGGCCATCGGCGCCTGCACGAATTACAGCGCGGACAATGGGACCGCAATTTTCAGCGGCATAGCGGAAACCATCCCCGCGGGCGGCTCGGCCCTGTGGCTGCTTGTGTACAAGCAGATGGCGGGCACGGCCATCGGCGGCCAGACCTTTGCGGCCGCGTTAAGCGGCGGAACCGCAACCGGCGCAACCTCGGGCCAGTCCGCCAACGCCACGGGCGCGGCCGCGGGCAACGCCATGACCGTAATCGCCATGCCGCCCAACGCCACGGCGTACACCAACAACACCGAAAGCGCGCTGAACGGTCTCGGCGCGCGCACCACGCAGTCCGTGACCATCACGGGCACATCGTTCGGCACGGCGTGCGCGGCGCCGGGCAATGTCATTAAAATCGGCGCGTACACCGTGGACTGCGCCCTCGTGTCCTCATGGACCAGCACCTCGATCACATTCACGCTGAACACGGCGATCGGCAATGAATACGGCGGCGCGGGCGCGCTGGTTGTGCGCGCCAACGCCATGGACGACACAACCCCGCTGAACTTCTCCGTGTACCCGCGGGTCACGGGCCTGTCCCCTGCCTGCGGCGCGGAGGGAACCGCGGTATCCGTTCAGGGCGATCACCTGTGTCCGGGCGGAACATGCCCCGCGGCCGGGAACCGCGCCACTGCGGCCAACAATGTCACATTTTTCAACAGCCTCATGGTTCCGGACGCGGCGGTGTCCTCATGGACCCACACGCAGATTGCCGTGACCGCGCCTACCGGCGCACAGACCGGCAATGTCACGGTCACGGCGAATTCCCTTGCCGCAGGTTCCGCGCTGTTCGACACCAATGCACCCGCGCAAAGCGGCTGGAACCCGCCCAAATATTCGTCCATCCTCACGACCTCTCCCACGATCACTTTCACCCTGGACACGGCGGGCGACTGCCGCTGGTCGCTCGACGACCTGGGCTACAGCGCCATGACCGGCGACTGCACCGGGGACGGGACCGCGAGCATCACCTGCGCAACCTCCGGGCTGCCGCAAGGCCCGGCCGTGGTTTACACCGCGTGCCGCAGCGCGTGCGGCGCGCAGGACACCGCCGCCACCAACGAAGCCATCAGCTATACCGTGGACGAATACCAGCCCCTGGGCGACGCCTGGTGGGACCCCGCATGGGCCTACCGCGTGCCCGTGCAGATCGCCAAACCCGCGGGATACGAAACCGCCAGATTCCACAACGGCTATGTAAACACCACCGTGGATTTCGCGGCTGCGGGCTTCGACCACATTGACCAGAACAGCCTGCGCATGGTGCGCTACAACGGATCCACCTGGACCGTGCTGCCCGTGCGCATAACCCAGTGGTGGGACGGCGACAGCGACGGCAAGTACGACCGCGCGAACATCACTTTCGCCGTGGACAAGGACGACCTCAAGAGCGGCCTGCAAACCGCGATTGTGTACTACCTTTATTACGACATCGTGTCCAACGGACCCAAGGCCGCCGCGGCAACGGCGCCCGTGACCACGCTCAAAATCCTGTGCCTGGACAACGACAACGAATCCCAGGTGTGCGAGGCCATGGCTGCGTACTCGGCCATCGGGGAAATCAATGTCATCGTCTATGAAGCCCCGAACCTCAACGCCCTGGTGTACGGCAACCTCGTGAATTACGACATGCTGTACTTCGGGTGGAACGCGCTGGCCAACGACCAGACCTACCAGCTCGCCGGATACGAAGAAGACTTGAAAAATTACGCAAGCAGCGGGGGGCGCATCCTGTGCGCCGCCAGTGACAACGCCGGATGGGCGAGCGGCTGGCTGCCCGACCCCGGCGCCATCGCGGTGTACGACACCGGCGACTCCAACCCCACCATGTTCGCGCCGTTCAACACAGAAATCTTCAACTACCCCAACGCCAACGCACTCAACGGCGTGACCGAGGACGAAGATTACCGCAATGTGAACACGGGAGCGGGCTGGGAGATTATGGCCCAGGACTCGGGCACCACCGCGCGCAAGATGTATCTGCGCAAATATCATGGGGCGGGCGTTTACATCCTGTCATCGGTGGACGCGCGCAACGCAACGCTGGCCAACGCCGGGCGCAATTATTTCCAGAACTCGATTTACTGGGCGTGGCGCTGGCGGCAGACGCAACTGACCGTGGCCATCGGAACGCCCGAATGGTACACCCCGGACGCCATCGGCTTCTTCGAGAGCGGCTACGCAATCCCCATGACTTCAGCCCGCGTGGGCGACACCATTTACATCCAGATGAACGGCGACGACATCAACGACACCGTGACCGGTTCCGTGACTGTGAAACTCACGAGCACAAGCGACCCGGCCGGCATCACAATCACGCTCACGGAAACCGGCCCGGCCACGGGCATCCTGCGCGGAACCGCCACCCTGGCCACGGCCACCAACGGCCCGGCGGCGCAAATCCTGGCCAACACCGGCGGCACCATTACTGTCGCATCCATCACAAAAGTGGAGAAATCCGCAACCCTCACTGTGGCCGCGAGTGAGCCGTCCGTGATCACGGAACTCGACATCAAAACCGACGGGACTTATTCGGTCAGCCTCGAAGACACCGTGGATATCGGAAGCACGCTCTACATCCAGGTTCTGGCCACGGACGCCAATCCCTTGAGTTCGGACATCACCACCGTGCGCGTTACAAGCACCACGGACCCGGCCGGAATCAATGTAAATCTTTATGAAACCGGGCGCAACACGGGCATCTTCCGAGGCGCCGCCACTGTGGCGAACAATTCTGACGATCTGCTCGACTACATCGCGGCAGTGAACGCTGACACCATTACTGTCAGATCCAACACCGACACTGCGTTCTTCGACACATGCCAGGTTAAGAACCAGCCGCCCACGGCCATTTATTCCATTTCTCTGTACCAGAGCAATTACACCACGCAACTCACCACGGCCGCGGGCGGCGCCACGGCTTACATCGAACTCGTGGGACAAGACGGCAACTCATATTCCCAGGACCGCACCACAGTGAGCGTCAAGAGTTCGACAACGGACCCGGTCGGCATCGGCGTTCAGGTGGTGGAAACCACGGCGTCCTCGGGCATTTTCAGGGGCAGTTTCACCCTCAAGGCGGCCAGCGATGTGGTGCAACGGCACATCGGCGCGCGGGTTCCCGGGGAAACCGTCACCGTCACCTCCGACGACGACCCCACGAAAACCGATGCGCTCACGGTTCTGAACACGCCCCCGGTTTCCATCACCGGACTCGATGCAAAAACCGACGCCTCGTATTCCGTGTCCCTGGGCTATGGCCTGCAGGTGGGACAAACCATCTATCTGGAAATCACGGCCCCGGACGCGAACCCTGAAACAAACGACACCACACAGGTAACCCTCAAAAGCTCGGCCACGGATCCCGCGGGCATCACCTTAACGCTGACACAGACAGCACCCACGGCAACCACCTACCGCGGCACAGCGATCATCAAGCCGGCCAGCAATGCGGCCGCGAGACAGATCGGCGCGGATGCGGGAGAAACCATCACCATCACCTCCGCCACCGATCCCTCGAAAACCGAAACCGTGCAGGTTATTTCCACCAATCCCACGAGTATCACATCGCTCACATTCATGAACAGCGCATACAGCGCCCCGCTCGCTGGCGGCGTGGCCGTGGGCGAAAACCTGTACATCGAAATTGCCGCCGCGGACCTGAACCCCGAGTCCACGGACCAGACCACGGCGTATGTGGTGAGTACGGCCGACCCCACGGGCATCACCGTAACCCTCACCGAAAGCGGGCGCGGCACGGGCCTGTTCCGCGGCGTGGCCACGGTGTCCTCATCATCCAACCAGCTTACAGGTGAAATTCTGGGGGCGAACGGAGACACCATCACCTCCAAGTCAACCGTGAACCAGGCGCGCCAGGACACGATTGCGGTTCAGGGTTCGCCGCCCCGGGGCGTGTTCGCGCTCGACATCTACCAGTCGGATTACACCACGGCCATTTCCCAGGCTAAAGGTGGCGACATTCTCTACATCCAGGCCCGGGGCGTGGACGGAAACACCGCGTCCACGGACAGGATGGTGGCCACGGTCACCAGCACCTCCGATCCCGTGGGCATCACCGTCACGCTCAACGAACAAACCAGCGGAACCGAGTTCAACCGCCCCTACCGCGGAACCATCACCCTGGGCAGCGCGTCGAGCCAGGCTCTGGGCACAATCAAGATCGCCGTGGGCGACACGGTCACCGTCACATCGCAGTATTTCGTGTACCTTGTGGACGGCTCCGGACATTTCTGGTTTGAAGGCGAAGCGGCCAACCGGCTCACGCCCAACATGACCGCCAGCGCGGGCGCGAACACATCCGGCGGACAGTTTGTGTATGTGCCTCAAGGCTCGTATACCGGCGCCGCGGAGTATGTGTTGTACAAGCAATCCGCTGGCACGACAACATACTACCTCTATGGCCGCACCTGGGCGCAGGACGCCGGGGGCCGCCAGTTCACGGCGCGCATGGACAACAACGGCGAAACCGCATGGGATTTGGGCGCAACATATGCCGTGTGGCGCGACCCCTGGCTCGCGGGCGCATCTTACAGTCTGGCGCAGGGCGCGCATGTGTTCCGCATCCGCAACACCGCCGAAGCCAACGACGCGGCGCGCCTCGACAAAGCCGTGCTGCGCACCAACGCCAGCGCGCCCACGGGCTTCGGAAGCGCCCCGGTGACCCTCACCCCGAGCGATTCCATTACCGTGCCCAACACCCAGCCAACCGCCGTGACGGCCGTTGTGCTCAAAAGCGACGCCACATATTCCGCGGACCTGCTTACCAATGTGCAGATCGGCAGCACCCTGTACATCCAGCTTCAGGGAACCGACGGGGACACCCAGTCCGTAAACACCACCACGGTCACGATCAAGAGCAGCGTCACGGACCCCGCGGGCATCACTGTGACCCTCACGGAAACCGGCGTGGGCACGGGCATTTTCCGCGGGACCGCCGCCGTGGCCGCGGCCAGCAGCCAGGCTTCGGGCCTCATCGGCGCCGCCACCAATGAAACCGTCACCATCGCGTCCGTGGTCAACCCAACCCGCACCGACACCGTCATCGTGGACACCCCGGCCGCACTTTCCATTGACACCGTGACCACCGCACCCACGCTGGTGAACCGCGGACAGTCCGGCATCACCGTCTCGTTCACAGTGGACAACAACGGGACCGCCGCGGCAAACCTGTCCGCGGCTTCGCTCGTGTTCACCAACAACACCGATTTCACCGTGACCCCGGATCCGGGCAACCCGTCGCAAATTGCTGGCGGCGCGCAAAATGTTGTCTTCACTTACACCGTGGCCGTGAAAACCGGCGCCGCGCTCGGCATGAACACTATAGACGCCGCAGTCACAGCCACGGACGCCATCACGGGCGCAAACTGCTCGGACTCGGGCGCAACCGTGACGGACCAGTGGGAAGTGCGCGCGCCCGGCAGCCTTGCGTCCACCCTGGCCGCAGCCCCCACGCCCGCTTCCACGGGCCAGATCATCACGGTGACCATGACCGTGACCAACACCGGCGGCAACACCGTGAACGCAGCCGCGCCTTCCGCACTCACCCTCGGCGGAACCAGCAACGCCACCTATGAAACCGGTCCATCCCCGGCCTCCGCGAACATCCTTGCGGGCGGTTCGCAGGACTTCACATGGACCTACACCACGGCTTTGACCGCAGGCACGGTGAACTTCACCGGCAGCGCGTCCGGTGTGGATGAAATCAGCGGCGCACCGGTCAACGGCACGCCCGGCACATCGAATGATGTGCTGATAAAAACAGCCGCCGATATTTCGGTAACATCCATCCAGGCCGCACCCACGGCTGTTAACCAGGGCCAGAACATCACAGTGACCATGCGCGTGACCAACAGCGGCACGACCAACGCCGATAATGTGGTCCCGGACCCGCCCACACTGGGCGGCACAAGCACGGCCACCCTGGTCAGCGGCCCCTCGCCCGCCAGCGCCACGGTGCCGGGCAACGGCTATAAAGATTTTGTGTGGTACTATCAGGCTGGCTCACAGAACGGCACGGTCAACTTCACGGCCGGGGCCTCGGGAGTGGACGCCTCGAGCGGCAACCCGGTCACGGCCGCTCCCGGAACTTCCAACGATGTGACCGTGCAACTCGGCGCGGGTCTGTCCGTGAGCATCTCCGCGCCCACGCCCGTAAGCACCGGGCAGAATATGCTCGTCAAAGTCACAGTGACCAATACCGGCGAATCCGGCGCAACCAATGTGGTGCCCTCCGCCCTCACCCTGGGCGGCACCAGCAGCGCGAATTATGTATCCGGTCCCATTCCTGGAACCGCCGACATTGCAGCCGGCGCATCCAAGGAATTCACTTTCGGATACACGGCGGGAGGAGTCGCAGGGACCGTGACCTTCACGGGCAACGCCTCCGGATTCGACGCCACCAACGGCGCGCCCATCTCGTCTGCTCCGGCCACTTCCAACACCGCCACAGTCCAGCGCAAGGCCGCCCTGTCTTCGAGCATCATCGCCACGCCCAACCCCGTGAACTGGGCGCAGACCTTCACCGTGACCATGACGGTTTACAACAACGGCCAGGCTGCGGCACAGACCGTCGCGCCCTCTACGCTCACCGTGGCCGGAACCAGCGGCGCAACCAAAGTTTCCGGACCCACGCCCGCGTCCGCAAACATCCCCGGCGGAGGCCAGCAGACATTCACCTGGACCTACACCGCCGCATCCACATCCGGCAGCGTCACATTCACGGGCAACGCCTCGGGAAAGGATGCCAATTCACAACTTAATGTGTCCTCGGGCGTCACCACCTCGGATGCGGTCACAGTACAAAAACCCGCGGCCATCACGGCCGCGCTCTCCGGCGCGCCCGCTACGGTCAACACGGGCCAATCCTTCACCGTGACCATGACCGTGACCAACACGGGCGAAGCGTACGCCAACACCGTGGCGCAGGCCGCGCTCACAGTGGGCGGCACCAGCAGCGCCGTGAAAGTGAACGGCCCCACGCCGCCCGCGGCGAGCATCCCCGGCGGCGCCAGCCGCGACTTCACCTGGACCTACACCGCGGGCGCAACTCCGGGCACGCTCAATTTCACGGGCAGCGCCAGCGGCGCGGACGCCAACACCGGCGCTCCCATTTCCACGGGCAGCGCCACCTCTCCGAACCAGACGGTGCAGGCCGCCGGAACCCTGGACGCCTCCAGCATCACGCTGCGAAGCTCCGTGAATTACAGGCAGAACTTCACGGTCAGCATGACGGTAACCAACAACGGGACATCACAAATCAACAATGTCACGCCGTCCGCGCTGACCGTGAACGGAACCGCGGCGGCCGCCAGGCTCTCCGGTCCCACTCCCGCATCCGCCAACATCCCCGGCGGAGGCCAGCAGACATTCTCCTGGACCTACATGGCCGGAACCTCTTCAGGCACGATTAATTTCACAGGCAGCGCCAGCGGCACGGACAGCGTGAGCGGCCTGCCCGTGTCCTCCACGCCCAGAACCTCGCCAGACTGCCAGGTTCAGTCACCCGCAAGCATTACCATTTCGCAGATCACATCAAACAAGTCAGTTGTCAACACGGGACAATCGTTCACCGTCACGGCATCGGTGCGCAATACGGGCCAGGAAACCGTAAACGCGCTGGCGCCGACTACGCTCTCGCAGTCCGGCACGGGCGCGGCCACGGTGATCAGCGGACCCACGCCCGTGAATGCAGCCCTGCCCGGCAGCGCCACGCAGACATTCTCTTGGACCCTCACGGCCACGGCGCCGGGAACGGTCTATTACTCCGCGTCCGCACAAGGAACCGGAAACAATTCAGGTCTGGCCGTTGAAGCGGTGACAAGCACCACGCCGGCCATAGCCATCATGCGCGGCGCGGACCTGTCCGCGTCTGTGGCGGCCACGCCCGGCCAGGTCAGCAGCGGACAAACCGTGACTGTGGTCATGACCGTGACCAACGCCGGACAGGTGCAGGCCAACGCCGTGGCGCCGTCCGCGCTCACCATCACGGGCAACAGCGGCAATGTGACCCTGGCAACCGGCCCCACGCCCGCAAACGCCAGCATTCCGGGCGGGCAGTCCCGCACATTCACCTGGACCTACACCGCGGGCAGCATCGCGGGCACTGTGTTCTTTACAGGCAACGCAACCGGCACGGACGCCAACTCCGGGCTGCCCGCTTCGAGCAACAGCGACACATCCAATGTGGTCATGATCGCCACGCCCGCCAACCTCACCGTGAGCATCAATTCATCCCCGGCCGGGATTGGCGAGAACGGTACCATCACCGTGACCATGACCGTGAACAACACGGGCGGCGCCGCGGCCAACAATGTCTCGCCCTCGGCCCTCACCCTGGGCGGCACCAGCGCAGCAGCAACGCTCGCCGACGGTCCCAGTCCGGCTTCGGCCAGCATCGCGGGCGGAGGCACCAAGCAGTTTGTTTGGCATTACACCGCGGGCGCCACGGCCGGCACCGTGAACTTCACGGGCAACGCCGCAGGCACGGACGCCAATTCCGGTAACCCGATCGCGGCCGCGATCAAGACTTCCAACAATACGACAATCCAGGGGCCGGCCACGCTTTCATCGTCCATTCAGGCGGCGCCGTTGAACCCGGCCCCGGCATCGGCCATCACGGTCACCATGACCGTGTCCAACACCGGCGGAGCGCAGGCCAACAGCGTGGCGCCGTCCGCGCTCACGGTCGGCGGAACCAGCGCCGCCAACTTTGCGTCCGGCCCGTCTCCGGCCAGCGCGGACATCCCCGGCGGAGGCCAGCAGGCCTTCACCTGGACCTTCACCGCGGGCGCGGGATTCGGCACCGTGAATTTCACGGGCAACGCCGCGGGCACGGACGCCAACTCCGGCAACCCCGTGGCCGCCGCCATATCAACCAGCAACAATGTGAACATCACCTCGCTCGGCCCGCTCTGGGTGTACCCGGCGGCGGGCACCATCGGCGCGGTCCGCTCGTCTCCGTCCGTGAGGGACAACACGGTCTATGTCGGCTCGGACGATGACAATCTCTATGCGCTCAACGCCTCGAACGGCGCGCTCAAGTGGAGCCGCAACACCGGCGGCGATGTGGTGTCCACCCCCTACCCCGTGTACGACGGCAGCCAGTACATCGTGTACTTCGGTTCTTACAGCAACTATGTGTACGCGCTCACCGAGAATAACGCGCAGGCCCCGGGATGGCCCGGCGTGCGCGTCAACATCGGCAACACCATCGTGTCCACCACCGTGGTGGACGGGTACAACATCTTCCTGGGCAGTTTCGACCAGAAGGTGTACGCCGTGGACATGGCCAACGGGAGCATCGTGTGGACTTCACCGTCGCTCGGCGGCTCTCTGATATCAAGCCCCTCGGTCGGCGACACCGAAATGTTCATCGGCAGCACCAACGGCAAGCTGTATGCCCTGAACAAGGCGGACGGCACATATCTCCGAGAGTTCGACACGGGCGGCGCCGTGGAAGGCTCGGCCTGGGTGGACTGGACCGGCGCTCTGTTCATCGGAAGTTCCAGCGGCAAGTTCTATCGCCTCAATGCATCCAACTTCACGCAGACCTGGGTGTGGCCGTCCTCGGGTTCCGTGGGTTCCATCATTTCCTCGCCCTGGGTCGAGTCCGGCTTGAACGCCGTTTACTTCGGCTCCAACGACGGAAAGCTGTACGCCATCAACACAACCACGGGGCAGCCCCTGGCCGGGTTCACGCCCTACCAGACCGGTTCGGCCGTGCGCTCCTCGCCCCTGGTGTGGAACGATGTGGTGTATTTCGGCTCGGACGACGGCAAGGTGTACGCCATCAGCGCAAACAACGGCGCGATTCTCCCCGGCTGGCCCTACGACACCACAAACATAGTGTTTTCTTCGCCCGGCCTGTATTATGTGGACGGCATCAACGACCGCATCATCGTCGGCTCGAATTCGGGACAGGTGTTCGCGTTTGAAGCTAACTGACTGGCAGCAGATTGACACGCCCGACCCACGGCTGGAGCTTGTGGCCGAGGCTCTGGCGCGCACCGGGCAGGCGCGTGTGCGCGTGCACGGAGCAAGCATGCGCCCGGCGATTTGCGGCGGCGACATCGTGAACATCCGGGCGTGCGCGTGGAAAGATCTTCGGATCGGAGACATCGCGGCGTGCATCCGCGGCGCGGGGCTGGTGGTGCACCGCGTGGTGTGGAAATCGCCGGGCCGCGTGTGGCTCAAGGGCGACGCCCTGCCGTATTTGGACCCGCCCATGCCGCGTGGCCTCATATTTGGAAAAATCGCGGGCGTGGAAACCGCGCGCGGTTTTATGGACCTCACAACCCGCGGCGCGCGCACGACGAACATCGGCATTCTGCTCTACGCACTGCCCCTGTCTCTGGCGCTGGCCGCATGGCGCGCCCTGTGCGGCCCGCTCGCGCCGCTCCACGGCGACGGCCC
>JAGUYV010000050.1 GCA_020061125.1 bacterium
CACGAGCACGCCCCCGGCCGCGCGCTTGGACGGCTGAATCGCGTCCACTTCCACGGCCGAGGCCTGAACATCCATGGGCAGAGACACCAGGACCGGGCCGGGCCGGCCGCTGGTCATGATGTTGAACGCGCGGCTCATCACGCCGGGCAACTGGCCCGTGGTGTCCACGCGCCACGCGCGCTTGACCACAGGCTCCAGAATGCGGCTGAACATGGAGTCCTGGGCGCGCTCGATTTCCTGCAGCAGGCCCTTGCCGCGCATGTGCGTGTGCGCGTCTCCGGTCAGCACCAGAGCGGCCGTGCTGTCCACATAGCAGGTGGCCACGCCGATGGCGGTGTTGATGGCCCCGGGGCCGATGCTCGTGAAACACGCGAGCGGTTGTCCGGTCACGCGGTAATACGCATCCGCCATGTGCACCGCGCACATTTCCTGCTTGGGCATGATCACGCTGATTTTGTCCTGATATTTGAGCAGGGCGTCCGCGAGCGCCAGACACCCGTGCCCGGGTATGCCAAGCGCGTAGGGCACGCCGTTGGCCACCAGATGTTCCGCGATGATTTCCCCGCCTGTAAGCCGCATGTGAGTTGTCCCCTTCCGTGGTTGCGCCGGAGCGCTCCGGGCGTCTTGCCCTCGCGCGTAAACTGTGGCAATTGTAGCAGAATCCCGCGGCGCCGGGCAAACCCGCGTGCGCGCCGCCAATTGCAAAATAACCGCCGTCTGCTATATTTAAGGAAACCGGGACCGTTTTTGCGGGATTATCGAGCATTATTCATCAATCCCCGCGCCCGGTTGTCCGGACGGGATGAAAAGAGGGGCCGCATGGCGAAAGTGATGGCGATGGTGCTCGCGGGCGGCGAGGGGCGCAGGCTGCTCACGCTCACGCACCGGCGGGCCAAGCCCGTGGTGCTCTACGGCGGCCAGTACCGCATCATTGATTTCGTGCTCTCCAACATCATCAATTCCGGCATTCGCGATGTGGGCATCCTCATGCAGCACGAGCCTGACTCCATGCTCAAGCACCTGGGCTTCGCGTGGACCATGGACCGCAACTACATGCGGATTGACAACCTCTTCCCCCACACTGCGCGCGACACTTACCTTAGCCCGGCCGATGCGGTCTTCAAGCGCCTGGATTACCTGCTCGTCAAGAACCCCGACTATGTGCTCATCGTGCCCGGGGATTATGTGTCCCTTATTGACTACCAGAAACTTATACAGTTCCACGAGGAAAAACAGGCGGATCTCACCATCGCCGGCACCGAGGTCACGCCCCAGCAGACGCACCGCTTCGGCATGATGATGTGCAGCGAAAACCACGAGGTCGTGGATTACATCGAGAAGCCCAAACAGGAAGTGCCCACGACCTTCGCCTCCATGGGCATCTATGTGTTCAACCTCGATGTGCTGGTGCGCCGCCTGGTCGAGGAATCCCAGCTCGATCAGGAAATGAGCTTCACCTACAGCATGCTGCCGCGCATGCTGGGGCAGGACCGCGTGTTCGCGTATCCGTTCAGGGGCTACTGGCGCGATGTCGGCACCGTGGACACCTACTTCGAGGCGAACATGGAGCTGATCAGCATCCTGCCCGAGCTGAACCTCTACGATGTGCGCCACCCCATCCGCTCGCGCGTGCGCTTCGAGCCGCCCGCCAAAATCTGCGAATACGGCTCGGTCAAGAACAGCATCATCACCCAGGGCTGCATCATTGACGGGCATGTGGAGCGTTCCATTATTTTCCCGCATGTGCGCATTGACAAGGGCGCGGAAATCTACGATTCCCTCATCATGCCCAACAACCACATCGGCGAGAACACCATCATCCGCCGCTCCATCATGGACACCGTGTCCCGCGCCGCGCACATCGAGGGCAAGCCCAACATCGGCCGCAACTGCGTGATCGGCGGCACGGGCAGCGCTGAACCCAACAGGGATTTCCCCGACCACCTTTACACCAGTATCACTATGACCGGCATGGAATCCGAGGTGCCGGACAATACCACAATCGGACGCAACTGCATCATCTATCCCGATGTCAAATGCGTGGATTTCAAGGGCAACACAAACATCGCCGACGGCGAAAGCGTGCGCCCCAGCTACCAGCAGTGCGCCCCGGCCTCAAGCCCGGCCATGCGCCAGTTCAGGCGCTGACACCAATTCCGGTTATCACAAAATTTCACATTTGAAACGCTCCACTGATCGCGGTCGGTTTTCATAGCGCATTGTCGTTTTTGGCGATTTGAAACAGCCGCTTCTTTTCTCATGGCGAATGCGATAGAATAAGGCGTTGCATGCACAGACGAAAGGAGTTTTGTGATGAGCGCCAGGGAACGCGAAACCGGGGACAAGAGCGCGAACGGGGACATTCTGAACCGCGCATTTGCCGGCCTGTTTGGAGGCGGCGCGCCGCGCAATCCCGCCCAGGCGTTTGACATGGCTCTGGCCGCGTTCCGCGATATTGAGCGAGATGTGACCCTGCTGCGCCGCGGTCCCAAAGCCATCGCCCAGGACCTGCTCGAAAAAGATCGGGCCATCGCGGAACTCGAAGGCCGCCTCGGCCTGCTCGCCGAAGCCGTCGCCGAACTTGAAAAGCTCAACAAATCCCTTGACGCCGCGGCGTCCCAGGCTATCATGCGCGCCGATGAACTTGACGCCGCACAGAGAAGCGCCCTGCTCGAAGCTCAGGAAGCCGACCGGCAGCTCCGCGCCGCGCGCGAGCGCATCCAGGCGCTCGAACGCGAGACCGCCGAAAAACAGAAACTGCTCATCGAGGAGCAGGATCGCGTACGCGACGCGCAGCATCGCAACGATGATCTCGACGCCCGCCTGCGGGACATGGAATCCGCACACGCCGCGGACCTCGACGCCGCGCGCGCCGCGGCTGCGGATCTCGATGCGCGCCGCTCCGATCTCGAACGCCAGTTGAACGAACGATCCGCACAGCTCAAGGACGCCGAAACCGCGCGCGAAAGCGACCGCGCCGCATTTGCCGATCAGCTCGCCGTGCTCGAAGCCGGCCTCAATCTCATGGAAAAGGACAAGGCACGCCTGGAGCAGGACAACGCCGCGCTCAAGCAGGGCGGCGAACAGGCCCGGCGCGCCGCGAATATTCTCGAAGACGAAATCAGGCAACTGCGCGAGCAGCTCGAAGCCGCAGGCGCCGAGTCCGCCGAAGCCAGATCCCGCGCCGCGGAACTCGAACTCGAACTCGCGGGCGTAACGGAAAAAAACAGGGCGCTGGCCCAACGCGCGGGTGAACTTGACGAGACATGCGCGCGCCTCGAATCCCGCACCGCGGACATGGAGAAAACGCTCCAGTCCCAGCAGCAGATGGTGGCGGAATCCGCGCGCAGCCTCGACGAATTGCGCGAGGCCCTGCA
>JAGUYV010000410.1 GCA_020061125.1 bacterium
CGGATGAACTGCGGCGCCTGCGGTTCTCCGGGCCTCGTGTGCTTGACCAGGCGCACGGCGTAGCGCACCACATGCGGCGCGACGGGCGTCGCGTGCACCAGGGACTGGATCTGCATGACCTGGCCGCGGTTCAATACATGCCCGGCCTGCTCGGAGCGGCCCGTGGTGGTGCGCTCCACGATTTCCACCTCATGGTCCTCGTCCGGGTAGCGGATGAGCACATTGAGCAGAAAGCGGTCGAGCTGGGCCTCGGGCAGGGGATAGGTGCCTTCCTGCTCGATGGGGTTCTGCGTGGCGAGCACGAAGAACGGCGGCGTGAGCGGGAATGTGCGGCCGCCCGCAGTGACCTGAAGCTCCTGCATGGCCTGAAGGAGCGCGGCCTGGGTCTTGGGCGGGGTGCGGTTGATTTCATCGGCCAGCACAATGTTTGCAAACACGGGGCCTTTGAGAAAACGCATGGTGCGCTGCCCCTCGGGATCGCGGTCCAGGATTTCCGCGCCCGTGATGTCCGATGGCATGAGGTCCGGGGTGAACTGGATGCGGTTGAAGGACAGGTCGAGCGCGCCGGCCAGGGTACGCACGAGCAGGGTTTTGGCCAGTCCGGGAACGCCCACCAGCAGCACATGGCCCTGGCAGAACAGGCCGATGAGCAATTCGGAGATCACTTCGTCCTGACCCACGATGACCTTGCGGATTTCCGCGCGCACCGCTTCCACGGCCTGGGCCATGCTTGCGGGTCCGTCTATGCCGTGGTTGCTGTTTGGCATTATACCCGTCCCTGCACTTTCTGCACCACCCACTCGGAGCAGGTTTCCCAGCGGCCGCCCATGGCCACCACGCGGCACGATCTGGAAGTCTCGGCGTCCACGCCGATGTTTCTGCACAGGTCTTCCTGGTCCGAACCCACGACCAGGAAATCGGGCGCCGCGGCCTCGATGGTGCGGGCCAGGCCTTGCACGGTCACGGGCGTGACCGCGGCCACGCACTCGAACGCGGCGCACATCACGAGCCGCTGTTCGAGCGGCAGGATGGGGCGGCCCGGACCGCGGATGTCCGTCACATCCGCGTCTTCGTACACGCCCGCAATGAGGCGCCCGTGCATGGCCGCGTCCTGCAGGAACCGGATGCAGCCCACATGGAACAAATCGAAGCAGCCCAGGGCCAGGGCCACGGAATCGCCGGACGCCCTGAATGTGGACGCGATCTCATCGAGTTGTCCGGGATGGATAAATTTATGGCCGAACATGAACATGGGTGAGCGCACCGGGGAGGCCGTTTATTTTTCGGCCTCGCTTTCGAGCATGACCGGGATGCCGTCGCGCACGGGATACTTGCGGCCGCACTGGGTGCAGATGATTCTCTGATTGGCCTCGTCGTATTCCACGGGCTGCTTGTCAACGGGGCAAGCCAGAATTTCCAGCAGTTTCTGATCGATCATGGCGGGACTCCCTGGGAAGCGCCTGGCGCGGCGGGTGCTAGACCTTGAAAAGGCCGGAGTCGTCCAGCGCCCTCTTGAGCCTCTCGCCCAGCGCGGTGTATCTTTCTTCAATTTTATTGTTTTTAACGGCTATTGCAACGGCTTTGTGGGAGCCTGCGATCACCACGAGATCGCGTGCGCGGGTCACGGCCGTGTACAGCAGGTTGCGCTGCAGCATGGGGAAGTGGTGCGTGGTCATGGGCAGCACCACGGCGGGGTATTCGGACCCCTGGCTCTTGTGCACGGTGATGGCGTAGGCGAGCACGAGCTGGTCCAGTTCCTTGAAATCGTATTTCACGGGCTGGTCCGGGAACTGCACGAACAGCGCGTTCTCCTGCGGCTCGATGCGTCGCACCAGGCCCACATCGCCGTTGTACACTTCCTTGTCGTAGTTGTTCTTGATCTGCATGACCCGGTCGCCCACACGGAAGGAGCGGTTGCCGCACGGCACATCGCGGCCCGGGTTGAGTTTGTTCTGCAGCGCCTCGTTGAGGTGGTCCACGCCCACCATGCCGCGGTACATGGGCGTGAGCACCTGGACCTGGGTCATGGGGTCGAACCCGAATTTTTCCCGGATACGGTGCGTGCACAGGTCGAGCACGGTGTCGCGGATGGCCTCGGGTTCGGGCGCATTGAAGAAAAAGAAATTCGCGCCGTGCTCGGGTTTCGCGGACAGGTGCGGCATTTCGCCGGCGTTGATGCGGTGCGCGTTTTCGATGATGGAGCTGCCCGCCTCCTGGCGGAAGATGCGGTGCAGGCGGATGGTGGCGATGCGCTCCGAGGCGATGAGGTCTCGCAGGATGTTGCCCGCGCCCACGGAGGGAAGCTGATCCGCATCGCCGACGAGCAGCATCCTTGTGGAAGTGCGCACCGCTTTCAGAAGGTGGTGCATGAGGATGTTGTCCACCATGCTCATCTCGTCAATCACGAGCAGATCGGCGTCGAGCGGGTTGTCCTCGTTGCGGTCGAATTTGGAGTTCACGGGCTTGTATTCGAGTAGGCGGTGGATGGTGCAGGCGTCTTCGCCCGTGGTTTCGGACAGGCGTTTGGCGGCGCGGCCCGTGGGCGCGGCCAGGAGCACGCGCAGATTGGCCTGCTGGAACAG
>JAGUYV010000402.1 GCA_020061125.1 bacterium
CGGGGCGCAGGCTGGGTGAGCGGGAAGTTGGGCACGCGCGCGGCCAGGGCCGCGTCATGTTCGCTGAACAGCAGGCGCAGCAGTTCCGCGGTTTCGGGGCAGTCGGGCATGCCCGCGGGAAACAGGTCCAGTTTGCGCCGCAATCGTTCGTGAGCGTTCAAGTCTGCGCCGCGCCTTTCGTGTCCGGTATTTTGAAAAAATCCTTTGCGCGCCGCGCGCGCCGGCGCGGCGATTCTATTATAATACCCGGAAAAACACAGGGATTAGAAGCCCGGGGCGCAAGCGCCGGGACCGGAGCCATGGCCGCAGACAGGGACGCCATCCGCAAATGGATCGTAAACCACCAGCACGCCCTGGTGGTGCAGCGCTATGAGGACATTCACGAAGGCCAGGAAATCGTGGATTTCTTCGCCAAGTATTTGTACCCCTCGTTCGAGGACCGGGACGAATATGTTGCGCGCAACGAATTCATCCGCCGCATTCTGGGGATATACAGGCGGGGCAAGCTGCGCAAGGAGCTTGGCCCGGCCGTGGTGATTTATGCGCCCATGATCTGGCTGGCGGACCGCATGGCGGATTTGCCGGACTATCTGGGCCGCGCCGTGGCGCTGTACGACCAGGCCGAGGAGCTTGACGGGCGCATGGTGGAATACGCCGCGGCGCAGGGCGCTGGCGAGGCGGATCTCACGCCGCAGTTTTACGAACAGGCGTTCCGGGCCACGAGCACGCTGGCCGAGCGCGAGGCGCAGGTGAACGAGGTGGTGGATGTGGGCGGCTACGCCGTGAGCGTGGTGGAGCGGGGCGGCATCGCGAATCTGATTCTGCGCTATGTGCCGCGCGTGCCCGTGTTCGTCACCAACCCCACAGTGCGCGGGCTGAACGCAGCGCTCACCATGGTGCAGGCCGGGTTCCGCGCCTTCCGCAACCAGGCCGGCCGCATCCACGAACTCAAGGACATGACCCGCAGGCGCGAACTCGAAGCCGTGCGCCGCATTTTCGCCAACGGGAACACAGAATAAATTCCAGACATTGCTGGGAACAGGGGCCGCCGGAACGGATTGCCGAGCGTACCCGGGGAGCTTCGCGCACGCACCGCTCCGGCCTTGACCGCAGCGGCGCGCGGGACGGTTCAGAACACCGATTTGAACAGCGGATATTTCTTGAGGAACCGGTACAGGGCCAGGATTTCCTGTTCGATGCGTTCGTAGTCGTTGAACGCGGCCACGGCGCCTTCCTTGCCCATGTAATAAATGCACACATCCTCGGTGCTCCTGCGCTTGCCGGTGATGATGCGTTCGAGCGCGACTTTGTACACGCGCTTGGTCTTCTTGTGCTGCACCAGAAAGCCCTTGGAGCGCAGGTAGCGGTTGTTCTTTTCCTTGAGATTCTTGAACAGCTCCAGGCCGAGTTCGTCGCGGGATTCGATGGGGATCACGGCCACGGGGCAGCGGTCCGATTTTTCGAGTTTGAGGTCCTGAATTTTCTTGGTTTCCGGCGCGCGATCATAAATGATGCTGTTTCCCGTGAGGCGTACGAACAGCTTGTTGTCCTTGCCCACCACGGCGTTTTCGTGCACCTCGATGAGCATGGGCTGCTCGGGAAAGAGCTTGAAGGTGCCGCTGGTGGCGATGTAGCGCGCCAGGTTCACATAGTGCTCGCGGTCGCGGTACCGGATGGGGCTGGCCATGAAAAAGGCCTTGAGATTGTTGCCCGGCAGCTCGGTTTTGAATCCGTATTTCTCGATGATGTCCTGGCCGCGCAGGGTGAGGCTGCGGTACTTTTTGCTCGGGATGCGGAACGCCTTGAAGTTGAGCACGATCTCGGCGATGCGCTCTCCGAGGGGAGTGTTCTGCAGTTTATCGTAATCGGCCTTGATCTCGAGGCGCGAGAAGTCCTCGACGCCCACGGGCGTGCCCGTGAACCGGCCCCCGCCCAGGCGGCGGAACGAGTAATGCGTCACCCGCGTGTCCATGGTGGCGCGAAACACATCCCGGTACTGCGGGTCCTTGGTCTTGAAATGCTTGCGCCGGTACTCGGTGCCGTTCAGCGGCATCCACTTGAAATCGTCCAGGGGATGCACATTTTCCAGCAGGAACAGGTACAGGTCTTCGGGCACCTTGCCGTGATAGGGCACGGGGTTGGAGAGCAGGTCAATGACCTCGCCGAGGGTCATGCTGCTGGTGCGTTTTTTGCTTTTAAGGGAATCGGTGGGGAAGCTCTGCGCGGCCAGATCCAGAACCTCAAACACTTCCTCGTAGCCTCGCGCCTCGGCCATGAAATCGAAATCGAAATCCGCGGAGGCCTGGCCGTTGGAGTCCGGCCCTTTTATGGCCACGGTGCGCTTGAGTTCGAGCAGGTTGAACAGGGTGTCGCCGTTCACTTCCCAGCGGCCCACCTGGCGGTCAATGCTGTAGGTGCGCGCCTTGACCGAAAGGCCGGGCGGCAGCCCGCGGATACTGTCGCCGCAATACAGGGTGTGCGTGACCGGCGTTTTCTCGTACTCGATAATGTCCGCGAATTCGCCCAGGGCGTCGAGCACATCCTGGGTGTCGCGGATAAAGATCAAGAACCGGTCTTCGCGCCGTTCGAGATCAATGTTGCGCCGCGCAGGCCCGCCCTGGGGGCTGCTCATGTCCAGCTCCGGCACAGGGGCCGCAACCGCGACAGGCTCCGCTGCGGGAGCAATCTCCACTTTTTTATTGTCCCTGGCTTTTGTATTCTTATCTTTTCTGGCGCTGGTCATAACGCCCTCCCGCCGTGCGGCGCATGCTGTAGTCCCCTCGTGACACAAACTTCCGGGGTGTCACAAAATTCTATCAGGATCGCAATAAACCGTAAAGGTTGTGCGTAATAATCCGCGCCTTCCCGCCCTAACAAAACCCAAACAATCGGCCCGTGCGCATGAACTCTGTATGCAAAAAATTTCATGCGCCCGGAACCTGTGATATAATAAATGAAAATTGCCGGAGCCATATTGCGCATGCGGGACCGGATATTGATAGTTGACGATAAGCAATCCATCATAGAAATTCTCAAGACCACGCTCGAGGGCGAGAATTACGAGTGCGTGGGCTGCGCGAGCGGACAGGAGGCCCTGTTCGCGATTCAGCGCGAGCGCTTCAATCTTGTGCTGTGCGACGTGCGCCTGCCCGACGCCGACGGCATGCAGATTCTGCGCGACATCCGGGCGCGCCACCCGGACACCTCCATCATCATGATCACGGCCTACGGATCCATCGAGAACGCGATCCAGTGCATGAAGCTGGGCGCGGACGACTATGTGACCAAGCCGTTCAACCTGGAGGAAATCAGGGCCATCGTGGCCAAGGGGCTGGAGAAAGAGCGCCTGCGCCGCGAGAACATCGCGCTCAAGCAGGAGGTCAGCCGCCGCTACGAGTTCAGCAGCATCATCGGCAAGAGCAAGGCCATGCAGGACGTGTTCGAGAGAATCCGGCGCGTGGGGCCAACGGATGTGAGCATCCTGATCACCGGCGAAACCGGCACGGGCAAGGAGCTGGTGAGCAAGGCCATCCACTTCAACAGCGACCGCGCGGGCAAGCCCTTTGTGGCCCTCAACTGCGCGGCCATTCCCGAGAACCTGCTCGAGAGCGAACTGTTCGGACATGTCAAAGGCTCGTTCACCGGCGCCATCGCCACCAAGCACGGCATGTTCGAGGAAGCTACGGGCGGCACCTTGTTGCTGGATGAAATCGGGGACATGCACCCCACGCTGCAGGCCAAGCTGCTGCGCACACTGGACGAAAGCAAAATCCGCCGCGTGGGCGACACCGGGCTGATCCCTGTGGATGTGCGCCTCATCTGCTCTACCAATAAGAATCTGTCCGAGGAGGTGCGCGCCCTGCGGTTCCGCCTGGATCTGTACCACCGCATCCGCGTGGTGGAGATCAACCTGCCGCCGCTTCGCGAGCGGCGCGAGGACATTCCCCTGCTGGCACAGCACTATCTCGAAAAACTGACCGCGGACCACAAGCGGCCGATTCAGGGCATCGAGCCGGGGGCCATGCGCCTGCTCATGCAGCACAACTGGGTCGGCAATGTGCGTGAACTCGTCAATGTGCTCGAGCAGGCCGTGCTGCTTGCGGAAACCCGGACCATCACCGAAACCGCGCTCGGCCCGTTGCTCGGCACCGTGTATGCGGGACCGGAGAATTATTTTGATGCGGAAAAGCCCCTCAAGGACACCATGGGCCGGTTCGAGCGCGAAGTGCTGCGCCGCGCCCTGGAGTCCAACGGCGGCAGCCGCAAGGAAACCGCCCGGAAACTGGGCATCAGCGAACGCACGCTGTACTACAAAATGGAAGAATACAATTTGAGCTGACCGGGCGCTGGCCCCGATCCGCAACCGGAGGGCGTCATGACGAAACCGCGAAATCTGATCCTGTGGCTGGTGATCATGGCCCTGGCGGCCGCCGGGGCGTCCTGCCGCCGCGTGCCCAACCAGAAGAAAATTGACAAGACCCTGGCGC
This sequence comes from bacterium, assembly GCA_020061125.1. Classification (GTDB taxonomy): domain Bacteria; phylum UBP15; class UBA6099; order UBA6099; family DSWB01; genus DSWB01. Next base: position 4,488 of record JAGUYV010000402.1, read on the forward strand.
GCCTGGACGCGGCGCAGCCGTCTGTGGACGAGCAGCCCTGGCGGATTCTGCTCCACATTCACGGCGGCGGGCTGTTCGCCAGGCTGGACAACCCCGCCACGGGCAGCCCCATGGATGCGGTCGCGTTTCTCGCCGGCCAGGCGGGCGCCCAGGGGTGGTCCGTGAACCGCCCGGACAAGGCGCTCCCCATGATCATGTCCAAAGCGAACGGGCTGACCGTGGAGCAGCACCCCAACATGTTCACGGGCACGCTCCTGCACGCGGGCGCCGACCCGGTGAAAATGTACATTACCACGGCCACGGGCGAGTCCCCGGAGCTGCGCGAATTCGTGTCCTCCATGCTCGTGGATCTGGATCCCGATACACTTGCCGCGGACGCAGAATACATACCCGGACCGCAGGGCAACGCCCTGGGCTGGACGCTGCTGGCCCTGGCCGACGCGGGCCTGACCGAAGCCTCGTGGGACATGGGCGCCGCGGGCCGGATGAACATTTCGCGCGTGCTGCCCGCAGTTCTGGACAGGCCCCTGGATTGGGGTCCTACTGCGGGGCTGGACGAGCATTTC
>JAGUYV010000450.1 GCA_020061125.1 bacterium
CCGGCAACGGCGGCGGCGCCGTGGACACCGTGGTGCCAGCCGCGCTCGACGGTGTGTACTGCACCGCCGCCATGGACCAGTCCGACAACCCCGCACCGTTCACCAACAACGGCCCGGCTGTGGATCTGTTCGCGCCGGGCGTGAGCGTGTATTCGCTTGAACCCGGGGGCGCGTCGGGCATGCGGGACGGCACAAGCATGGCCGCGGCGTTCACCGCGGGCGCAGCCGGGCTGATCGCCGGTTTCGCTCCCACGGTCACCAACAGAGAGCTTGAAGATGTGCTGCGCGAGTTCTCGGACTCGCTGGGCATCGTGCCCGTGCACAACGGCGGCGTTCTGGATGTTGACGCCGCGCTGCGCCAGTTCAGCAGCGGCAACCGGCCGCCCGTGATCGAGTCTTTGCACCTGTCCGAGACCGCCATCGCAGCGGACGGCGCCGTGACCGCCACGGCCGTGGCCCGCGACCCGGACGGGGATTTCCTTGAATACCGGTGGGAAGTCAGCGGCGGCTCGTTGCAGGGTCCGGCGCGGGATGTGAAGACATGGGATGCGTTCCCCGAGCGCGGCCGCTACGCCGTGCGCGTGACCGTCACGGACAGCAAGGGTGGCAGCGCCACGGCGCAGGCGGCGCTTGACGCGGGCCTCGACGGCCTGACCCACATTGCCATCTACCCGCGCACGGCATCCATCTCCGCGGGCGACATCATTCATTACCGCGCCTTCGGCCATTTCACGGATGGTTCCGTCCGAGCCGTGCGGCCCCTGTGGAGCGTGGACAACGGGCGCGGCGTCATGTCCCCCGAGGGCGTGTTCACAGCGCTCGCCGCGGGACTGGAAACCGTGCGCGTCGAACTCGGTGGGTTCTCGGACAGTTTAACCATAGCCGTGGATTCCGCCCTGCCCATGCCGGCTCTTTCGCCTGCGGCCATGATCAGCCGCAACCCGGCCCCGGCCATGGACACCGGCGCCGCCGATTTCATTGTGATCGGCGATCTGGACGGCGACGCGGACAATGATTTTATCGCCGTTGCCGGCCTCGTGGGCGCTCCCAACATAGTGCACATGAACAATGGCGGCTATGCGTTCGCTCAATCCAGCTTCCCGGTCAATTCCCAGACCAACATGGCAGTGCTCGCGGATGTGGATCACGATGCGGATCTGGATCTCATTGAAGCGGGCATTTTAACAACGCCCGGCGTGCGCTTCTTCGCAAACAACGGCGCCGGAGGTTTCGCCCTATCCATGACACTGGGCGGCGCGGATGTGCGCAGCGTATATGTTGTGGACATGGACCACGACACCATGCCGGACATCGTGGCCGGTGTGGCGGGCATCGGCAATTCGCCAACCATATACTGGAACTCCACGACCAGCTTCAATGCAGGCAATTTCACCACGATTGCGGCCGCAGCCTGCGGACAGAAACACACCCTGGCCGGCGATGTGAACAATGACGGCTGGGCCGACATCGTCAATGTCTGCAGCACGGGCAGCACGGAAGTCTTCTATAATGTCAAAAACCGCACCTTTTCTTATGCCGGACCCATCGCCGGGTCCAATCTTGGAACCCGGTTCGCGCATCTGGCCGATGTGGACGGCGATGGGGATCTGGACTATGTGGCGCTTCGCGCCTACAACGACGCAGGCACGGATTATGAAGAATACGCCATCTTCAAGAACAACGGCAGCGGCGCATTCACATACTTCGGGGCATCACCGCGCTGGCAGCAAGGCTCCGGAGCCACGCAATTTGACATGGCCGATCACAACAACGACGGCGACATAGACATTTACGCCGCGCCCAAGAGCGCCACAGCCGTGGGTCTGGTGTACTCGAACAACGGCAGCGGCACCTTCACGGCGTCCGTGGACACTTTCCCCGCACCTGTGGACACCCTCACCGCGGGCGACTTGAGCGGCGACCGCTCTCCCGACGCCATCAACAACCGCGAAACAGGCATCATCTGGGAAAACAACAACAGCACGCCCAACAACGCGCCCTCCGCGCCCACGGGCCTCAAGCACTACATTTTCGACGACGACGATCTGCAGATGGAATGGGACTGGGCGCAGGCCGGAGACTCCACCACGCGCGATCTGGTCACATTCGACCTGCGCGCCGAATACAGCGATTTTACATCCACGCAGACCGTGTATTACGGCGTGGCGCCGGAGCGGTTCGGCAACCTCGGCCACGCCACGCACAGCGGCGCCGGAACTTATGGCTACAACCACCCCGACACAGGCATCACCACCGGCCGCCTGGCATGGTCCGTGCGCGCCGTTGACACCCAGTTCGGCCGCGGCCCCTGGAGCGCCACAGCCACCGTGGGCTGCCCCGTGGTCTCGAACCTAGCGGACACGGGCATGGCCACCCTGCGCGATTGCATTGACTACGCCAACAACAACCCCGGCGAAACCATCACCTTCGACTCCTCGATTCACGGCGGCACAATTTCCGTGCTCTCGGAACTGCCGGCCCTGTTCTCCGGGGACACGGTGATAGACGGCCGTTTCGCGGACATCACACTGGACGGCGCCGGGTGTGCGGGCTGCAACGGCCTCACCATTGATTCCACAAGCAATGTAACCATCTGGGGCATGACAATTGACAGGTTTTCCGAGAATGGCATTTTCGTCAACGGATCCTTGAGTTCCACCATCGGGGGAGACAGGTCCGCGGGCCAGGGCAATGTCATCACCCGGAACGGCCAGGCGGGTATCCAGGTTACGGGAAGCTCGGGCATCTCCATCCAGGGCAACGCCATGGGCACCAATTTCGGCGCGGCCACGGGCACCCAGAGCCTGGGCAACACCTACGGAATCCGACTGTCGCGCGGCTCCTCGTTTGTTCAAAACATCATCATCGGCGACAGCGCCGCGGGCGCGCCGGTTAACGGCAACCTCGGAAACATCATTGCATACAACACCACCAACGGCGTGCGCGTGGACGGCGGAACGGCTTTTGGCCAGAACGGCGCCAGCAGAAACAGATTCACGAACAACGCGATCTATGCCAACGGTGGCGCCGCGGACAAAGCCGTCTATCTCGCGGCGGCCGGCGCGCACGGCTCCCCGGCGCCCATCGCGCCCCCGGTGATCACCAATGTCGCATGCTCCGCCACACCCGGATATTTCGATGTGACTTTCGAGGTCAGCAATCTAACGGTCGCGAACTCCGACATATATTTTTATCGTGTGGACAATGATGTGTCCGCGCCGCTCACGGCGCCGGACACAACCGCGGGCGAAGGCTTCGAATACATCGGCTACGCCACCGCGGGCGGCGTAATCGGCGTGAACACAAAAACCGCGTCCATCCCGTTCAATGACGCGGACGGCGACTACATCTCCGCCGTGCGCTACCACCTCGGGGCCGGTCCCGCCAACAACCAGGGCTTCTCGGAATTCGCCAACAATGTGGCCATCCCCTCATGCGGCCCCTGTCCGGGCTATGTGGTCACAAACGGCAACGCCACCGGAGACGGCTCCCTGTACGCATGCATCCAGGAGGCCAACAACAACCCGGGGTGGGCCACAATCACATTCAACGCCGCGTACACAATCCAGCCGGTCACAGCCACTCCCTACATCATTCAAACAGACAACGCCGGGGTCGGGATTGACGGAGACACGGATGGCGACGGCGATCCGGATGTCATCATTGACGGAACCAACTGCGCCAACTGCCACGGCTTTGTGATCCGTTCCAGCAACAACACAATAAAAAATCTGTCCATTGTCAATTTCGACGACAACGCCACTTGTCCCACGGACAACTTTTTCTACCGCAACTGCGCGGGTGTATACATGAAGGACGGAGCATCCTCGAACAAGATCCAGGGCTGCCGCATCGGCACCTCGGACGGAACCGCTTCCGCCAAAAATTATTACGGGATATTCATAGACGACGGCTCTTCGAGCAACACCGTGGGCACGGATAACGACGGCGCGGACGACGCAGCCGAGGGCAACCTCATCAGCGGCAACATGTCCTTCGGCGTGTTCATCACCGGCACAGGCGCATATTCGCAGAACAACGCGGTCATGGGAAACATCATCGGCGCGGACATCAACGGAACATCACCTCTGGCGAACAACGCAAACGGCATTTATGTTTATCAGCGCGCCACGAACAACCTCATCGGCGGCCCCGCCGCGGTCCAGCGCAATGTCATCTCCGGAAACAACGGCGCCGGCGTGGCTATTGACCACGGCAACTGTTCCGGCAACAAGGTGCAGGGCAATTACATCGGCACCGATATCACAGGAACCCTGGCCGTACCTAACTCACGAGGCGTTTACATCAAAACAGACACCAAGAACAACATAATCGGAACCGACGGAGACGGCTCGAACGACGCAGCGGAACGCAATGTTATCAGCGGAAACAGTTCTTATGGCGTGTTCATAGACGGCAATTTCACATCGAACAACCGAATCTCCGGCAATTATATCGGCTTGCAGAAGGGCGGAATCGCTGCGCTCGCCAATGACATAGGCGTGTTCCTCAACGGTGGAGGCAGCAACTTTATCGGAACGAACAACGACCTGGTGAATGACGACGCCGAAGGAAACATCATTTCGGGCAACACCAGGTACGGAATCAGTCTCGATGGAGCGCAGGTCAACAGATATGTGGTCATGAAGAACATCATCGGCCTGGCTGCGGACGGCTCCACGCAACCCAACGGCCGGGAAGGAGTTCTGATCAGCAGTGGCGCGAACAACAACCTCATCGGAAGCGCCACGGACACGGCTTATGCAAATGTAATCGCGCAAAACGGCACCGATGGAAACCGGGACGGGGTTTTTATTCAGGGCCTCAATTCAGACAACAACGCAATCCTGCGAAACAGCATATACAACAATGAAGGTCTGGGCATCCGGCTGAATAATGACGGAGCGAACCAGAACATGGCCCCGCCGGTCATCACGAATGTGACCAATACCGGCGGCTCGGCTTACAGCATTTCCGGGACATCCTCGTGCGGCGCGGGCTGCACAATCGAGATTTTCATCGTGGACAACGCCGCCGCTCCCCTCGTGAATCCTGATCCGTCAGGCACGGGCGAAGCCTACAGTTACGCCACGCGCACACTCACCACCGCGGGCGGCGCGTGGTCCGTATCAAGCGTGAACATCCCCTCCGGCACGGAAATCACGGCCACGGTCACAGACACAGACACCGCGTCCAATCCCTTTGGTAACACATCGCCCTTCGCGGACAATGAGCCGCTGCCCGTGAGCGAATGCCCGCTCTGGCAGGTCACCACCAACGCGGACTCCGGAGTGGGCACGCTGCGCAAGTGCATCGAGGAAGCCAACGCTTCGGGCAGCGGGCAGACCATCACATTCACGATTTCCAATCAGACGATCACGCCTCTGACAGAACTGCCTGCCATTACACAGGACAGCGTGAGCATTGACGGAGCGGCGCAGAACATCACTGTCAGCGGCGCATCGTGCGCGGCCTGCGACGGGTTTACCTTTGCCTCGAATTCCGGCGGCGTGAACGCGCTCACAATCACCGGTTTCACCGGCGTCGGCAACTCCGGCATTCTCATTGACGGTGCGTCCGGAACCGTTGTCACCGGATGCAAGATCGGAAACAACGGAGTCGCGGCCGCGCCCAATTATCACGGAATCACCATCACAAACGGCGCCTCCAGTTCCACCATCGGCGGCAGCACGCCCGCTCAAAGAAACATCATCTCCGGAAACTCGCAGGCAGGGGTCATCGTCTACAGCAACTCCAATAAAATCTATGGCAATTTCGTGGGCCTGAACGCCGCTGGAACCGCGGCCCTTGCCAATGGCATGGGCATCGAATTGTACGGCAATTCCAATCTGGCCGGAGGCGACGCCGCCGGCACAGGAAATGTGATCGCGGGCAATACGACCAGCGGTCTGGGTTTGCGATTTTCCGCGCAGAGCAATGTGGTGCGCAACAACATCATCGGAATGAACCAGGCCGGAACCGCATTTTCCAACGGGACAGGTATTCTCATTGCATCAGGCGCCACAAGGAATATGATCGGCGGCCTGGTTTCGGCTCCTAACCTGATCGCTAAAAATACAGGCGCCGGCGTCAGGCTCTCGGGCGCAACCACCATCAGAAACACCATTTCCATCAACACGATTTACGACAACGGCTCGCTGGGCATTGACCTCGACGGCGCCGGGTCCAACAGCAACATCGCCGCGCCAGCATTTTCGTGTTCCGTGGACAACGGCGGCGGCTCCTACTGGGTCGTGGGCACATCTTCCTGCAACAACTGCACCGTGGAGCTGTTCCAGGTGGACAGCGCCACAGTCACCGCGGATTTAACCGGTGCGGGCGAAGCGTTCACCTATCTTGCTTCAGCCACCACGAGCGCCACCGGCTCTTTTGGCGTTTCCATCACATTTCCTGCGGCCGCGGGCGGAACTCTGGTCACCGGCACGGTCACCGACGCCCTCGGCAACACTTCCGAATTTGCGGCCAATTACGATTTCTCAACTGTCTGCGACCAGTGCCCGAACTGGGAAGTCACCAGCACCGCGGACAGCGGCATTGGCACTCTGCGCGCGTGCATTGACAAAGCCAACACTACCGGCGGTCCCGACACCATCATCGTGATGACGGGCGGTGCCGTGACCCTGGCATCGTCTCTGCCAACACTTACAGACGATGAGACAACTATTGACGGAAACGGGCAGTCCCTGGTCATAGACGGCGCGGGAACAGTGGATACAGGGCTGATCATACAAAGCGCGGACAACACGGTCCAGGAGCTTGCCTTTGTGGGGTTCGCCAGCGCCGCGGTCTGGATATCAGGTTCCGGCGCGCAGGGCAACACATTCGCTGCGAACCGCGTGGGCATCAACTTCAGCGGAACCGCAGACGCCAATGCCGTGGGCATGGTCATCTCCGGCGGCGCTCACGACAATGTCATCGGAGGCGACCGCTCCACTTCCCAGGGCAATGTGATCAGCGGCAACTCCGGCCACGGCATCGTTTTGACTGACAGCGGCACGGACGCAAACATCATCCGCGGCAACAACATCGGCGTGAACGCCGCAGGCGACGCCAAACTCGCAAACGGCGGCTCGGGCGTGTATGCGCACAACGGGCCTTCCGGCACAATCATCGGCACGGACGCCGCCAATCTCTACAATGTGATCGGCGGCAACGCCAGCCACGGAATCCACCTCTCGAACAGCACTTCGGCCATCATCAAGGGCAACTACATCGGTGCGCGCTATGGCTTCCCCACGGACCTGGGCAACGGCGTCCACGGCGTGTTCCTCGAAAACGCGGACAACGCCACTCTGGGCGGAACCGTGACCGCCGAGGAGCGCAACTACATTTGCCACAACGCCAGCGACGGTCTGCGCATTGATTCATCGGACAGCGCATCTCTCTATGCCAATTACATCGGCTCCAACGAAACCCTCACGGATCTCGGAAACAGCGGCAACGGCGTCAACATTATCAACGGCTCGACCCAGACCAAGATCGGCGATTTGGTGAGGCAGAACTACATTGTCTACAATACGCTTGCGGGCATCAGCGTGAACGGTGCGGCTGCAACCGGCAACGGTTTCATCAGAAACAGGATTTTCGAGAACGGCGGCAAAGGCGTTTCGCTGCTGAACGGAGCAAACGCATCCATAACGAGGCCGACCATAACGGTTGTGGATGCAAAGGGCGGCGGCCTGTACGACCTGACCGTTTCCGTGCCCCAGCCTCCGGTGAACTGCTCGGCCGGAACGCCCTGCCGGCTTGAGATTTTCGCAGTGGACAACAGCGGCGTGCCGTCCGTGGCTTCGGATCCCTCCGGCGCGGGCGAGGCGTTCAACTTCGCCACCGCGCAGTTCATCACCACATCCTGCGCTCCGTCCTGCTCCGTTGTTTTCACAGATGTGAATTTCGGCGGCGCTTTCCCGGGCAGCACCAAGGTCACCGCGTCCGTCACAGGCGGCGGGGGCAACACCAGCGAGTTCTCTAACAATTTTGATCTGCCCACCACAAGTACCTGCCCCGTGGTCTCGGTGAACACAGACGCGCGTCCGGCCGCGCCATCGGGCAGCCTGCGCGATTGCATCAAGCGCGCCAACACCGGCGCCGCCGGCAAAAATATCACATTTGACGCCAGCCTGGCCGGACAGACGATTCAACTCGTAGGCCCGCTCGACATCGGCGTGGATTCCAGCGCCATCTATACAAGCGGCATTTCCGTGACCAACGCCACGGGCGGCGAAATTACCATCAGGGGCATGGGCACAGCGCAGAACTGTCTCCACATCATGGCGCGCACCTCCGCCACGGCCCATATCGAAAACATCACCGTAGACGGCCTCACATTTATCAACTGCAACGAGGCCATCCGGGTTTACAATGAATTCAGCGCCAACCCGTTCGACATCCAGAATGTGACTATCAGAAACAATCACATAGGCGTCACCCGCTCCGGAACATCGGGCGCGGGCTACATCAACAGCTATGGAATCACGGTTCTACACGGCAAGAATGTAACCATCGAGAACAACACCATTGCGGGCAGCCTGGCCCACGGCATTCTGGCGAGATTCATCAAGACCACGGGCCTGGTCGTGCGCGGCAATTACATCGGCACCAACGCGGCTGGCGCATCAGGCCTCGGGAACACGCAATACGGCATCTTCATCGGCGAGCATGTCAGCAACACAACCATCGGCGGAACCACGCCCGCGCAGCGCAATGTGATTTCCTCGAACGGCACATCGGGCATATATCTTGAAAATGCAAACACGGCCGTAATCACCGGCAACTACATAGGAACCAACCCCGCCGGAACCGCGGCCCTGCCCAACGGCAAGGGCGTCACTTTATTTGAATCCATCAACAACCGCATCGGAGGCTCAAGGGCTGCGGGCGAGGGCAATGTCATCTCCGGAAACACCGCCGAAGGCATCCGTTTCAATTACAAATCCGGAGGTTGCATCGTCAACGGCAACTCCATTGGCGTGGACGCCGCGGGCAACCCCCTGGGCAACGGCTCACACGGCGTGCACCTCGCAGGTTACGAGGACAACCGGAATCACTTCGGCGAGCAAACCGCGGACACTGCGAACATCATCGCAAACAACGGCGGCGGCGGCATCATCATCACCCCGGACTATGCCGGGCCTACCACAAACATGCACCGCAACTTATTCTCACAAAACCGCATTTACAACAACGCCGGCATGGGCCTGTATGTACCGCTCGATACGAACATGGACATCCGCCCGCCGGTGTTCGACATCATCACGCCCACGGCCGCGGGTGTGGTGGACATCTCCGGCACCACAAGCCCCGCGTGCACTTCGTGCCGCGTCGAGCTGTTCCGCGTGAATCATACCGGGTCCCCGGCCGTGGCCTCCGACACAAGCGGCGCGGGCGAAGCCTGGGAATACCTCACCCACGCCACCACCACCGCGGCCGGCGCCTGGTCCCTCTCCGGTTTCGCTTTCGCAACCGCCACGGGCGAGTGGATGACAGCCACTCTCACGGACTCGGAATACAACACCAGCGAGTTCGCCACCAACGCCATGCCCAATTACTGCCCCGTCGTGTATTCCAACCTCGACGACGGTCCCAACACCCTGCGCGAGTGCATTTCCCAGGCCAACTCGCGCGGCGGCGCGTTCAAGACCATCACCTTCCACACAAGCCTCGCGAATTCAAATATCTTCCTGGATTCCTCTCTGCCCGCGTTCGCCACGGACGGAATCACCGTCACAAACAACAGCGGCGGGCAGATAACCGTGAACGGCCAGACGGGCAATTTCAACTGCTTCACCATCAATTCCGCGAACAACGCCATACGCGGCTTGAGCATCGTGTCCTGCAGCGGCGCGGGCAATCCGTCCGCAATCCGCATCTCGGGCGCGGCCGCGCAGAACAACACCATTGCGGGCAATAAAATCGGAACCAACAACGCATCCGCCGCAGGCCTGGGCAACGGCGCGGGCGTGTCCATCGAGTCCGGCGCGACCGGCAACACCATCGGCGGCGCGGCTCCGGCGGACGCCAATGTCATCGCCTCATCCACCTCTGACGGCATCGTGATTGACGCGGCTTCAACAAACAATGTTTTTGGAAATTACATTGGCACGAACTCCGCGCTGGCCGCGGGCCTGGGCAACGGAGGCCACGGCGTGCGACTGCAGAACGGCGCCACGAACAACACCATCGGTGGAGTGAACCCCGGTCAGGCCATCAATACGATTCTCAACAACGGGTCCGCGGGCATTTCCTCGGATGGCGCCGCGTCAACCGGCAACGATTTTTCAAGGAATAAAGTTTACGGAAACGGCTGGCTCGGCATCGCGCTCACCGGCGGCGCGCACAATGCCCTGGCCCAGCCAGTAATTTCATCTATCGCAAAGACCGGCGCGGCCACCTTCAACATCATCGGCGACGGAGCGGACAACTCCTGCAACAACTGCACCGTGGAACTGTTCCGCGTGGACGACACCGTGGCCGGTGTCACCCCCGACGGCAGCGGGGCAGGGGAGGCGTTCGTGTTCCTCGATGATGAAACCGCATCCGCCACGGGCGCGTTCGCTTTCTATGGCGTCACGGTATCCGGCGGCTCGTGGCTCACCGTCACGGTCACGGATCCCGTAAGCGGCACCAGCGAATTTTCTATCAACAAGGAAGCCGTGAACGATCCGCCGTTCGTGTGGTCCGGCACCCCGGCGTTCTCGCCCGTGTCCATCATTCCCAACGGAGCGGCCACCGCCACCCTGTCCCTGGAAGCGGACGACCCCAACGGCCTTGACGACATCACAACCGCGCCCGCGATCGTGGTCATAGACATGTCGCCCGTGAACGGGGCGTCCGGCTCGATCACAATGACTTCCGGCGCGGCCGGCGCCAACGGCGGCCTCATGTTCGATGCAGGCAGCCTCACGGCGTACAGCGCCGCGGGCATCGCCACCGGGTCGTATATTCTGACTGCCACGGTCACGGATCGGTGGGGCGCGACCGGAACCGCCACCGTGGCTCTGGTAATTGACAACGCCCCGCCGATTGTGGACAACTCTGCGGCTTCGCCTTCAACGGTCATACCAGGCACTCCGAATGTGGCCTTCAGCGCCGATGTGTTCGATTTCAACGGCCTGTCCGATATTCAGTCGGTGACCATTGACCTGTCGCCCATTACCGGACCGGTTGCGCTCGCCATGGTGGACGACGGCACCAGCGGCGACACCGCGGCCGGAGATGGAACCTACACCATCGGCGGTTACACCATTCCTCTTGCAGCGCCGTTCGGCAACCACACGATCGTCGTCACCGCCACGGACAAATCGGGCGCCACGGCCACGGACTCGTTCATTCTCCAGATGGGCGGCGTACCCACCGTTGTCAGCGTGTCCTTCAATCCCGCCGCGGTCCCGCCCGACGGCTCCACCATCACCAACATTTCCGTGGTGGTTGACGACCCCGACGGCCAGGCCGACATCGCCCGGGTCTACATTATTCTCGATCCCATCAAGACCGCGCCCCTGACGCTGGACCTGGTTTACTCCGGTCCTGTGGCCGGCGGGTTTTTGTACACCGGAACCGCCACCGTGGATCCCGGCTTCCTGCCCGCCACCTACACGCTCACGGCATGGGCTTCGGACTCCATGGCCCTGGCGGACGACGGCACGGGCGATCTCGGCGTGTCCAATCTGCCTCCGGACATCCTTTCCGCCACGGCCACGCCCTACGATGTGGCCACTGGCGTGCCCGGTTTCAATGAACTCGCATTCACTGCGGTCGTGACGGATCCCAACGGCTTGGCCGATATTTATGCCGTGACCATTGATCTGTCTCCCATCGGCGGCCCGTCCGCATTCGTGCTCTACGACGACGCCACCAACGGCGACACCACAGCCGCTGACGGTTCCTATGCGTTCACGCCCTTCACGGTTCCCGCGGCGGCGCCCGCCGGCACCCACACGCTTACTGTGTCCGCCACGGACGGAGACGCCACGGACACGGCAACCATCACCATCCGCGTGAACAGCCCGCCCGCGATAACCAATATGGAATTCGTGCCCCCGCAGACATTCGCCGACGGCGTGACCTCCACCCAGTTGCGCATTGACATCTACGACGCCGACGGCAGGCAGGATATTTCAACGGTCACGGTTGACCTGGCGTCCCTGGGCATAGTCCCGGCGGTGCAGAGCCTCGCATACAGCGGCCCCGCGGGCGTGAATACCTTCCGGTATGTTCTCAATGTCACGCCGCTCGCGGGTTACGCAACCGGCGTTTACCTCGCCACCGGCACGGTCACGGACATTTTCACGCGCACGGACACGGATTCTGCGCCGCTTGAACTCGTCACCACCATGCCAAACCCGCCCGTCATGGTGACCGTCACATCCTCCAGCAGCACCGTGGCCGTCAAGTGGAGATCCCCGTTCCTCAACACTGACGGAACGGCCCTCACCAACCTGGCCGGACACAACATCTGGCGCCGCACAGCCACCGGAACCTATGATCCGGTTCCGTATTATGTGGACGCCACCACCGCAACCAACACCATAGTCGTCTACACCGACGCCGCGGTGACCGACTTCGAGACTTATTGCTATAAGGCAACGGCATACAACTCATACGGCATAGAAAGCGCGGCGTCCGCGGAAAAGTGTGTGATGGTGTATCCTCCCGCCTGGGTCTACCACCAGACCTGCGGGGATGTCGTCACGGGAGGATTCCCGGCCCCCAGCACGCCGGGATTCTTCAACCGGCCCATGGATGTGGCCGTGGACGACCAGGGCAACATTTTCGTGGCCGACACGGACAATCATCGCATCCAGAAATTCGACAAGTTCTGCGAATTCAAGGGCTGGCGCGGCGGGTTCGGCAACACGCCCGGAAAGTTCAAAAGCCCGAGCAGCATCACTTGGAATCCGGCCGACGGCCTGCTCTATGTAACGGACAGATACGACCGCGTTCAGGTGTTCGACACTTCCGACACACTCGATGTGCAGCCCGGCGGGTTCAAATATTACGAGCCGATCACCATCCAGTCCGGGCCGGGCGGCACATTCTTCCTCACCCAGACCGGCTCACCCAATGTGGTGCAGGTTGACGGCACGGGCGCAGCTGTCGCCACCTTCACATTCACGCTTCCCCGCGCCGTGGACACGGACTCGTCCGGCAACATTTTTGTGACCGACATATCGGAACACAAGGTGTACAAGCTGGATTCCGGCGGCGGCGTAATCACAAGCTGGGGCGGTGCGGGCAGCGCGCCCGGATCGTTCAACGAGCCGGGCGGCCTGGCCGTGGACAGCGGGGGCGGCTTCGTGTTCGTGGCCGACACCAAAAACAACCGCATCCAGATATTCGACCTCGACGGCGCGCTCGTGAACATAGCCGGATACGGCGTGGGCATGGACTATGGCCAGTTGCGCTATCCCGCGGGCCTGGCCGTGTCGCCAAACGGGCAGCTCGCGCCCCTGTTCACCTCGCTCATCGTCGCCGACAGGTACAACAACCGCATCCAGGAATTCGGCCCTCCCGGCTCGTAATCTTTTTCCCGCAACTCCCGCCTGTCCATGCGCGGACCCGGTTCCGCGTTGTGCTATAATAATCCGGTATCGCATGCAAAGGGGGCCGGAAATGGCGGCAATTATCCGTAGGGCAACAAATATTGGAATTCAAACGGGTGCGTTCGCAATGGCCGTGATTTTGGTTTTTGCATTGGCCGAAACCGCGCGGGCGGCGCAATCCCATGCCGTGGCCAACCCGCTTTCATCGCAGAACGGCGCGGACTATCTAGTGATCGCGCCCCCGGCGTTCGAGGCCGCTCTGGCGCCGCTCCTGGACAAGCGCGCCGCGGACGGCCTGCGCACGGCGCTCGTCACAACCGTTTCCATACACGACGCTTTTCCCTACAGCGCCACGGGCGCGCACGCCATCCGCGATTTCGTGCGCTACGCATATTTCCAGTGGCAGGCGCTGCGGCCCAGATACCTGCTGCTGATCGGCGACACCGTTGCGACAGCTCCCTACGCGCCGGGCGATCCGTCCTTGCCAACCTTCCTTGTGAACACTTCCATTGCGGAAAGCCCCACCGCGTCGGACAATCACTACGCGGACATGGACAGCGACGGGCTGCCGGATCTGGCCGTGGGCCGCCTGCCCGCGGATTCTCCGCAAGAGCTTTCCACGATGATTCAAAAGATATTGGTGTACGAGACCGCCGCGCCCTCCGGGCCGTGGCGCCGCCGCGTGAACATGTTCGCCAGCGAAGGTCATTTCGGCGCCGTGGACGACATGCTCGAAGACATGTTCAAGAAACTCGTGCGCAACAATGTGTCTCCCAATTTCGACCTCACCATGACATACGCCAATCCCGCCATGCCGTATTTTTTCATCCCGGACCGCTTCGGCGAGAAAGTCATCGAGCGGTTCAATGAAGGATCCCTGTTCATGGTCTACATCGGCCACGGGCACCACAGCCGCTTCGACACCGTGCGATGGAACGGCAACAAGTACCCCATTATGGACAGTGGCAAGGTCCCAGGCATAGATTCCCAGGGGCGCAGCCCCATCGTGTTCATCATCGCCTGCCTCACCGGGGATTTCGACATGCCGGAGGACTCCATCGGCGAGGAATTGCTGAAAAGCAAAACAGGCCCCGTGGGCGTGTTCGCATCCAGCGAAATATCGCATCCCTACAGCAACTCCATACTGGCCAAGGATATCGCGTTCTTTTTCCTGCACGAGAAGCCGGAGACCGTGGGCGAGGGCCTGGTGCGGGTGAAGAGGGCGCTCATCAAGCGCTTCGACGAGGACCGGCGCTCCATTGATCGCCTTACGGGCCTCATGCTTCCCAAAAAGGAGCTTGATGCGCAGAACCGGGACCATCTGTACCTGTACAATTACTTCGGCGATCCCGCCATGCGCATCGCCTATCCCGGAGGAGCGCTGGCCGTGCAGGCCCCGGAAAAGGCAAGGCCGGGAACGCGCATTTCCGTGACCGTGCCCCAGGCCCCGCAGGGTTCTCTGCGCGTCACCCTGGAGTGCCCGGCCACGGAAATCATCCACACCATAGCGGATATCGAAAATCTCGAAGGCGCGCATCTTGAAAAGGCTATCGCGGCCAATTACGCTAATGCGAACGACAAAATCGCGGCCGTCGCCGATCAGCATCAAACGGGCGCCGGGGACGCGACAGCCGCGCTGGACATACCGGAGAATCTGCCGCCCGGGCAATACTTCATCAAAGCGTACGCCTGGGGCGCGCACACGGACAGCATGGGCTTCGCCCCCATCGCCATAGAATGAATGCAGGAACAGGAAGGAGATTGCCTCATGGCCAAGATCACAGGAGCAAAAGTGTTCACGGTCCCCACGCAGGACAACGCCGCCGAGGACAGGCTGGGCGCGCAGCTCACCCGCTGGATCTCGGACAACCCGTTCGTGACCATGGAGGAAAAGCATGTGGTGCAGAGCGACTCGTTCTTGAGCGTTCTGGTTTTCTACTCGGGGCAGGCCGGAGAAAACAGCCCCCTCTGACACTCGCGCCCCGGCGCGTGAAACGGACCCGCTTCTCATGACACAGCGCAAGGCGTCCACGCTCTGCGATTTTCATATCCACACCCGCAACACCGACGATGCGCAGGACACGCTCGAAGCCATGGCCGAAGCCGCGGCCGCGCGCGGCATTCTCGAAATCGCAGTCACGGACCACTTCGTGCCCGGCCTCCAGGGTTACTGCGTCACGCCGCACCAGATCGAGCGGCATTTCACGGATGCGGAGCGCATCATGCGCCGGCACGGCGTAAGCGTGCGCGTGGGCATTGAGGCGGACTATCTGCCCGGCGCGGTGCGCGAACTCGAAGCCATGATCCGCAGATTCGATTTCGACATGATCCTGGGCGCGGCGCATTTCGTGGACTGGTGCGGCCTGGCCGACGAGGGGTCCGCGCGCACATATTTTTCGCGCCATGAGCCGCGCGCCGCATACCGCATGTATTTCGAGCATCTCGAAGAGAGCATCCGCAGCGGCCTGTTTCATGTGATGGCGCATCTGGACCTGGTGAAAAAATTCGGCGCAGCCATGGCCGGAAATCCGGGTTTCGAGGAATACGCGGAATGCGCCGAATCCGTGGCGCGCGCGCTTGCGGAAACGGGCACGGCGTTCGAGCTGAACTGCCGCGGATTCGATCACGCCTGCGCCGAGCAGTATCCATCCGCGCCATTCCTGGCCGTAATCAAGCAGGCGGGCGTGGAAACAGTCACCATCGGCTCGGACGCGCACCGCGCGGATGCCGTGGGAGATCACCTGGAGCGCGGCGCCGCAGCCCTGGCCGCGGCGGGGTTCACGCGCATCGCACGCTTCAGGCAGGGCAAGCCCTGTTTTTCTGACTTGCGCGCCGATCAATCCTATTGAAATGCAAACGCGCCGCTGTATAATTAAGGCAGACAAGAAAGGGGATCCTTATGTTCAACCTTGGACCCGGTGAAATTGCGGTAGTCGTCATCGCCATTCTGCTGATATTCGGCCCCAGAAAACTTCCGGAACTGGCCAAGTCTCTTGGCGCGTCCATCAACGAATTCCGGAAGTCCATGGCGAACCCCGAAGCCGCGGACACGAGCGCGGAACCCGCGAAACAGCTCAAGCAGGAAAGCCCCGAAGACAACAAACCCGTGGGCTGACTCCGCATTTTTTTTGCAAACAAATAAAAAAGGGCGCTTGCTGTGAAGCGCCCTTTTTGTTTGTTCGAATTGCTGCGCTGTGCGATCAGAAGCGGACGGAGAGCTGGATGTCCAGTTCGTCCTGGTCCACGCGGCCGCTGTTGAACTCGCGCATAATCTGCAGGCGCGCGTCCTTTTCGAAGTTCCAGTTCAGGCCTGCGGTGAAAATCTTCTGCTCGTCGGTGGCTGCGCCCGTGTTGGGATCGTACTTGTCGTAGCGGGCCACGAGCTGCACATCGGTCTCGGGGATGGCGTACGAGCCGTTCACATACCACTCGCGCGTTTTCTGGCTAAGCAGGCGGGTCTTCACGCCGGTGGCGGGCACCGTCTCGTCCAGTTTGGACTTCACGGCCACATACTCGCCGAACAGGTGGAAACCGTTGTTCTTGTAGTCCATGCCCGCGCCGAAAGCGTCCGCGTCGAACTCGGCCATTCTGCCCGCGGTGTTGGCGCCCAGGCCGGCGAACTGCACGCCCGTGTCGTCGGACATGTTGGCGAACTGGGTGAACACCTTGAAGCTCAAGTTCTCCATGGGTTTGAAGTTGAGCATGCCGCCGTAGTTGTAGCGATCATCGAAGTCGTCCTGCGCGCCGATGACACCGCCGGTGCCGTTCAGCACCCATGTCGTGAAATCGGTGTTGGCGTTGGGGATGGGGATGACGAACCCGACGCCGCGGTCGCGGTTGGCGATGCCCACGAACTGGCTGTACTGCACGGTCTCGAGATCGTACACATCGGTGTTCAGCTCATAGCTGACCGGTGTGGGCATCTGGCCGGCGAGGATGGTGACCCAGTCCAGATAGGTCAGCACCACATACATGTCGGCGATGCGGTTTTCCGCGCCCAGGTCCCGAAGCACGGCGTTGGTGGGGGTGTTGTCGCCGAATGAAGAACCGGCGCCGCCGTTCTCGGCCAGTTCGAGATTGGCCACGAACTTGATGTTGTCCGCGGGCTGCGCGCCCAGCTTGATGCGCAGGCGGTTCAGGTCAAAATTGTCTGCGGTGCCCGGGCGTTCATCGAAGTGCATGCCGAGCTGGCCCACCACATCCATCTGGATGTCTTTTTCCGACAGGCTGGCTGCCGTGGCGGCGGTGGCGCTGCCGGCGATCATGGCGCCCATAAGCATTGCGGTTAGTGTTTTTCTCATTGTGATCCTCCTCGGAGTTTTCAAATATCAGCGGGGAGCATCTGCCGGGCCGGTGCGCCAAGTGTCCAAGGTTTCCTTGACTCTGGCCTCGATGCGGTGTTCCCTCGCATTTATTTGAATCGTATCTCTTCCGCCGAGCCGCTCCTTGGTTCGCACCTCCTTCCCAGGCTAGCGGAAAAGTGTCGCAGTGATTCCACTGCGTTGCGCTGATATCAACATCCGGGGCCTTTTGTGGATTTTTGTCAGATCGTTTTTCCAATAAATTTGCTCTCCATGGATCGTTTATTGCATTGAAAATCAAAAGGATGCTTTTTTTCAGCAAAAACATGGGCATATCAAATGAAAACGGTAAAAAACAAATAAATTCGAAATATATGACTGAAAATAAATGTATTGAGGCGTTAAATGGAAACGGCTATTCCCCGCTGTCCGGTTCCGGGGGTTTTGTAAACCGTATGACGATTAAACTGGCTTCGAACAGAGCATACAGCGGCACGGCCAGCACCATCATGGAAAAAACATCCGCAGGCGTGAGCACCGCGCCCACGATAAGCGCGGCCACAAACGCGAACTTCCTGTTGCCGGCAAGCATCGCATAGTCCACCACGCCGATCCGCGCGAGGAAGAAAAGGACAATCGGCAACTGGAACACCGCGCCGAACGCCAGGATGAATCCGCCCACGAACGATACGAACCGGTTGATGTCATAGGTGAACACCACATAACCTGCGCCGAACTGCTCCAGAAAGCGCAGGGACAGGGGAATGGTGAACAGGGCGAACGCCCCGCCCATCAGGAAAAGGACCACGCCCGTAATCACCGCGGGCCACACATACCGCCGCTCGTGCGGATACAGGCCCGGCGCCACGAACAGCCATATCTGCAGCAGGATCACCGGCGACGCCACGGCCACTCCCATGACCATGGCCAGCTTGATCAGAACCATGAACGGCGTCTGCGGCGCCAGGGCCAAAAGTTTGACTTCCGACATGGAGGTGATGAACACCAGCGCTTGGCGGCTCACGAAAAAGCACGCAACCGTGCCCACGGTCACGGCCACGATCATGATGATCAGCCGCGTGCGCAGCTCATCGAGATGATCGAGAAAGGTCATCTCCTTCATGTCCGGTTTTTTTCGGCGTGCCTGGGCCACAAGCGCTCCCCTCTGTGCTCCGTGCGCATTGTCACATTATAATCTACACAATAACCTCTAAACACGCAATTGCATGTCATCAATAGCACGGCCTGATTTTGGAATATTCCGGTGTTTTGACAGAGTAATCAACAAAAATACGGCCCGATGACAGGAATCCGCAACTATCGGGACCCATAGCGCGGCAAACAGCACGGTCATGCCGGTTCGTAATCGAAAAATGTCAAAAGTGGTTCATTGGTATTTAATGGAATATAAAATAAGCAAAAATGCTGTGAGATATCACGAGCATCAAAGAGAATTCTCGAGGATGCCGATCTCCCGATCCGTTATTTTTTGCGAATGGCTGAATAGGGTCTAATCCGGCTGAATGAGGCAAAATTCCAGATCTCAAAATTTTTTTCAAATTTTTTTTCGCGGTTTTTTTTCATGAATTTCCGTGAAGCTCCACGGGAATATTGCGTTTCTGTTCGCAGAATGTTGCTACTATATATGGTGGTGCTATAAATGTTGTGCCAATATATTGTGTAAAAATGCCATAAATACCGGTTCCCGGTTCCTCCCGTGCATTTGCCATTTGCCCTTGCCTTCTGACTTTGTTTTTTGCGCTTTTTCTTGAATTATTAAATCTTTTTTTCTGCAACATACTTGACAAAGCTCATTCTTTCAAGGTAAAGTCTGGATCAATGTAGGAAAAAGTGGGAATTTGCAGTAACAAATGGTTTGAAATTCGATCGAAGTGGGAAACAAAGGCGTAGCGGCCAATCAGAGGAAGTCTCGAACAAAACTCTTAAAGGAAATTGATCGTAGTTTGCCAGGGAGTCGGCGCATTGGGCGAAGCGTTTTTCACAGGGTTCCACTATCACAAGGTTGACGCCAAGGGCAAGGTTATGCTGCCCAAGGAGTATCGCGACGGCCTTGGAGACAAAGTGGCTGTGCAGATGGATTCGGCCATCTACCCCGGCGCCGGAGGCAAGTTCGTGTTTTTGAAAGTCATGCCCGTGGCGCAGTGGAAGAAGATGTCGGACAAGAGGGGCAAGCTCACGCGCAATCAGAAGCGGTTGTTGCTGGGTGTAGACATAACGGAAGTTGACAAGGTAGGCCGGATCCAGTTGCCGCACTCCATGCGCAAGATGGCCAACACCGAAGAGGGCATGGAGATCTGTGTGGCGGGAAACGACGATGTCGTGGAAATCTGGAACAGGGACCGGTACGAGGAAGCCATGATCGCGGGGCTGTACGATGAGATGACGCAGTCCGGCATGGAACAGCAGCAAGAGCGCGGAACCGGAGAGGACTCGTGAGCTATGGCAGCACGCGCCATGTGCCGGTTCTGCTCGATGAGATATTGCAGGGATTGCAGATAAGGGCGGACGCGCATTACTGCGACGCCACACTGGGAGGTGGGGGCTACACTTTACAACTTATGAAGCGCCTGACCTGCGGCAGGGTGATAGCCTTTGACCGCGACCCCGGCGCCATCGCCCACGCGAGAGCTTTGCTGGGCGATGACCCGCGCTGCGAACTGGTCCATGCAAATTTCGATCAGCTCGAGCCGCGGTGGGAGCAGGGCGGCTGGCCCGCGCCCATGGGGATTGCGTACGACCTGGGATTGAGCAGCATCCAGCTCGAGGATCCCGCCCGCGGGTTCAGTTTTCTGGCAACGGACGCGCCCCTGGACATGCGGTTCGATCCGGAACAGGACGGCCCTAGCGCCGCCGACATTGTGAACGGCTGGAGCGAAGAGGAGCTTGCGGACCTGTTCTTCGAACATGGGGAGCGCGCTGGACGGCGCATCGCGCGGCGCATCGCGTCCGAGAGGGACAGGGCGCCCATCGCCACTGCGGGCCAGCTTGCGGACATCGCGGCCGCGGTTGC
>JAGUYV010000097.1 GCA_020061125.1 bacterium
CGCTGTGGCTCTGTGCCTGCCCGTGCTGGCCGTGTTCCTTGTTGCGTTCGAGCGCAAAGCCGGGGCGGCCCGCGCCGGATGACCCATTTCCCCGTTTTCCCCAGCCCGCTCAAAAAACAATTGCCCGCGCATGGACACCAAGGTATGATGTTGCATATAAATATTGGAATGAAGTTTTTTAATGTGCGTTTAACAGACGGAACGCCAATATGAGAGGCGGCGCATGCAGGATCCGCCGCCGGGAGAGGGAGGTCCCGGAATGCCACTGCACAACATCTCGAACCGGCAGGAACTGGTTTCGTTCCTGAAGAACAAGTGTGTGGACATTCGCAAGATGATCGTGCAGCTCACGGTCACTGCGGGCGGCGGCCATGTGGGCGGCGCCTTGAGCATGACGGAAATGCTGGTCGTGCTCTATCAGCATATCATGAACATCGAACCATCGAATCCGAAAAAGCCGGATCGCGACCGCCTGATTCTGTCCAAGGGCCACGGCGGCGTGGGCATCTGCCCGGTGCTGTGCGACGCCGGGTATTTCCCCAAGAGCGAAATGGACGGGTTCAACCAGTTTCTTAGCCCGTTCGGCATGCACCCGGACATGAACAAGGTCAAGGGCATAGACATGAGCACCGGATCCCTGGGCCACGGCTTGAGCATCTGCGTGGGCCTGGGTTTGGCTGCGCGGCTCGACAAGGCGTCCTGGCGCGCGTTCTGCGTGCTGGGCGACGGCGAGTGCAACGAGGGGTCAGTCTGGGAAGCCGCCATGAGCGCCAAGCACTACAAGCTCGGCAATGTCATCGCCCTGGTGGACAAGAACAAGTTCATGATTGACGGCCCGGTCGAGCAGATCATGAGCATCGAGCCGTTCGAGGAAAAATGGAAAGCGTTCGGATGGAAAACCACGGTCATTGACGGCCACAGCATCGAGCAGCTTCTCGACACCCTGGAAAACCTGG
Organism: bacterium; assembly: GCA_020061125.1. Classification (GTDB taxonomy): domain Bacteria; phylum UBP15; class UBA6099; order UBA6099; family DSWB01; genus DSWB01. The sequence goes on from JAGUYV010000097.1 coordinate 957, forward strand.
ACCCGCCCGACAGCCAGACGCCGCAGTGCATCATCTGCAACACGGTCAAGGGCCGCGGCGTGTCCTTCATGGAAGGGCAGGGCAAGTGGCACTACGGCGGCCTGGACGAACTGCTCGAAAAACAGGCTCTCGAAGACATCGAGAAAACGCGCTGAACATCACAAGGAGGAAGACATCATGGCCGGAGGAATGTCATACAACATAGACGACCTTCAGGATCTCACCGCCGCCGAAGCCTATGGCAAGGTCCTGGTTGACCTCGGCAAGGAATATCCCGAGATTGTGGTGCTCACCGCGGACCTGGCCAAGAGCACCAAGCTGGGCGTTTTCTTCAACGCCTACCCCGAACGCTCGTTCAACATGGGCATCGCCGAGCAGAACATGGTCACCACGGCCGCGGGCCTGGCGCTCGCCGGCAAGAAGCCCTATTTGAGCACCTTCGCCTGCTTCGCGTCCATGCGCGCGTGCGAACAGGTGCGCACCGACATCTGTTATCCCAAGCTCAATGTCAAGATTATGGGTACGCACTCGGGGTTGAGCATGGGCAACGGCGGCACCACGCACCACGCCACCGAAGACCTGGCCATCATGCGCTCGTTCGCCAACATGACCGTGGTGGTTCCCGCCGACGGCATCGAGGCCGCCAAGCTGGCGCAGGCCTCGGTCGAACACAACGGCCCCTTGTACTTCCGCGTGGGCCGCGGCTTCGAGCCGCCCGTGTACGACACCATGGACTACGACTTCCAGATCGGCAAGGCGCGCACCATGGCCGAAGGCAGCGACATTACGGTCATCGCCTGCGGCGTGTGCGTGCTCCAGGCCGTGGAAGCCGCCGAGGAACTCGCCGATGAAAACGATGTGAGCGTGCGCGTGATCAACATGCACACCATCAAGCCCCTGGACACCGAAGCCATTCTCCAGGCCGCGGAGGAAACCGGAAAAATCCTCACCGTGGAAGAGCACAACATCGTCGGCGGCCTGGGCGGCGCCGTGGCCGAAACCCTGGCCGAGGCCGGCGTGCCCTGCAAGCTCAAGCGCCTGGGCGTGCCCGATGTGTTCAGCGTCATCGGATACCCCGAGGAACTTCACCGCTACTACGGCATCGAAATTGACGGCATCAAGAAAGGCGTCAAGCAGATGCTGGACATCCCCGTGGACGACGAGGACGACGCCCATTGAGCGCCGCCGCGCGCCATTCGGCACGGGAGGTTGTTCAAAGACACTTTCACCTTGCGAGGATAACGCTCGTTCATGCGCAAGGCTGCGAAAAAACCGGGGACTGGGTCGCTTTCCGCAAGGAAAGCGTTGCCTGTCCCCAGCGTTTTTTCGCCCCCGCTGGATTTCAAAAAGCATCACGGACATGAAACCCTGAAGCCGCGCCCGTTGTTTTTCATGTGAAAACCGGCGCGGCTTCTTTTATTCTTGAGAAGGCGTTTCCGTGCGCCGCAATCCTGTGACGGACTTGAAACCATGAGCAACCACGATGAATGGAACCGGGCCGTGCTCGCCCTGGCGGGCCGAACCGATTATTTTCTGCTCGAAACCAACCTGGTCAACGACACCGAGAGGCACAACTACCTTTTCCTTGAACCCGAGGACATTGTGACCATTTCCGCGGGCGAGGACACAGGCCCCGCGTTCGAGCGCCTCGAAGCCGCGGTCAACGGCGGCCTGTACGCAGCGGGCTATTTCGCCTACGAACTCGGCTACTGCCTCGAAGACAAATTCGACCCGCCCGGCGCGTATCCGCTGCCCCTGCTGCACATGGGCCTTTACCGCGATCCATACATTTTCGACGCCGCCGCCGGAAAATGGCTCCACGGCCGTGCGCCGCAAGTTCAGGATCCGCCGCCACCGCCACCGGATTTCGCCATCTCCGACCCTGTGCTCAACGAAACCTGGCCGGTCTACAAAAAGAACATCGAGGAAGTCAAGCATCGCATCGAGTTGGGCGACACATACCAGATCAACTACACCCTGCGCATCAATTTCGATCTCCATGGCGATCCCCTGGGCCTGTACCTGCACCTGCGCAACAAGCAGAAAGTCTCCTATTCGGGAATATTGCGCAGCGGAGACGCCAGCGTGCTCACCCTGTCCCCGGAACTGTTTTTCCGGGTCAAAGGCGGCGCTGTGGAAGTGCGCCCCATGAAGGGCACCGCCCCCCGCGGCAAGGATTCCGCCGAGGACGAATCCCTCAAGGATTTCCTGCACAATGATGTGAAAAACCGGGCCGAAAATGTGATGATTGTGGACCTGCTGCGCAACGATCTGGGCCGCGTCAGCGTCGAGGGGTCGGTTAATGTGCCGAGCCTGTTCGATGTGGAGCCATACGAAACCCTGTATCAGATGACCTCCACGGTCAAATCCGAACTCAAGCCCGATGTGAGCCTCCGGAAACTGTTCGCCAGCATCTTCCCCTCGGGGTCGGTCACGGGCGCTCCCAAGATCAGCTCCATGCAGATCATCCGCGAACTCGAAAGCGCCCCGCGCGGCGTGTATACGGGATCCGTGGGTTTCATCGGACCGGAGAAAAAAGACATGGTGTTCAATGTGGCCATCCGCACCGTGGCATCCATGGGCGGCGAGGCCGAGATGGGCATCGGCGGCGGCATCATCTACGATTCCGAGCCGGATTCCGAATGGAAGGAAGCATTGCTCAAAGGCAACTTCCTGCTCGGCGCGCTCGGGGAAATCGGCCCCCGTGAATTTTCGCTCATCGAGACCATGCTCTGGTCGCGCGAGCGCGGCTACTTCCTGGCGCAGCTCCACCTCGAACGCCTCATGTTCTCCGCGGACCACTTCGGGTTCGCGTGCGATGTCCCGGACATCGGAAAGCGGCTCGCCGAATACGCCGCGGCCATGCCAGAGGGCGCACCCCCGCAGCGCGTGCGTTTGCTGCTCCAGAAAGACGGAACCGTCTCAATCGAGCACTCCGCCATCGAGCCGGATTTTTCCTCAACGCTCCCATGGTGCACGATTTCATCGCTGTCCACGCTCTCTTACAATGAATTCCTGCGGCACAAAACTACGGTGCGCGAGTTCTACAACAAGGCCTATCGCGCGTTTTACAACGCCGGGTATACCGATCTCATTTTCATGAACGAGCGCGGCGAACTCACCGAGGGCTGCATCACCAATCTGATCCTGGAGATTGGCGGAGAGCGCTTCACCCCGCCTTTGCACAGCGGCGTGCTGGACGGCGTCATGCGCCGCCACCTGCTGCAGGACGGCCAGATCCGCGAGCGCATCCTGTATCCCGAGGATCTGGGTGTCGCGTCCCGCGTGTTCCTATGCAATTCGGTGCGCGGCGTGTACGAAGTCACCATGAGAATCCCGCGGTTCCTGTCGCACCTCGGCATTTCGGGGTTCGGCTCGTGCGGGCACTGACACATTCATCCGGAGCATTGCGCCCATGAAATATGTCCGGCTGGCCCTGCTGATTCTGGCAACGGTTCTCGCGGCCACTGGCTGCCGCAGGGGCGCGCAGCCTTCCGGCCCCGCGGTTTACAAAGACACACAATTGCTGATCGGCACCACTGTTACTATCACTTTATATGGAGACGATGAGCTTAAACTCAAGCAAGCCGCCGGGGCCGGGTTCGCGGAAATCGAGCGCCTCAACGCCGTGTTCAGCCGCTACGACCCGGAATCCGAACTCTCACAACTCAATGTGAAAGCCGCGCGGGGCGGAACCTTTTCCGTGTCCGCGGAACTGGCGGGCATTCTGGACTTGTGCCTCGAATTGTGCCGGGAAACGCACGGCGCGTTTGATGTCACCGTAGGTCCGCTGTCCGCTGTATGGCGCGAGGCGCGGGAATCCGGCAAAACGCCTTCGGACACGGAAATCCGAGAGGCCATGTCCAAAACGGGCTGCGAAAGGCTGTCTGTTGACAAAAAGCGAAGCGCCGTAACATTTTCAGCGCCCGGCATGTCCCTGGACCTTGGCGGCATCGCAAAAGGCTACATCACGGAATCCGCGATGCGGGTCATCAAAGGCCACGGCGTTCAAAGCGCGATGATAAACGCGGGGGGTGACATCACCGCGTCCGGGACAAAGCCCGGCGGGGATCTCTGGGCGCTGGGAATCCAGAACCCGCGGGAGCCGGACGATGTGCTGGCGCGCGTGCTGCTCAAGGACGCGGCCGTGGCAACCTCTGGAGATTACCAGCAGTTTTTCGAAAAGAACGGCCGCCGGGAGTCCCACATCATTGACCCGCGCACCGGGCACGGGGCCGCGGAAACCATCAGCGTGACCGTGATCGCGCCCGACAACACCCACGCAGACACCCTGGCCACGGCCCTGTCCGTGCTCGGGCCGGAACAGGGGTTTGCGGTTCTGGAAAAGAATTTCCCACACGCCCACGCTCTCATCATCACGCCCGATAAAAAGCTCCATTATTCGCCCGGCTTCAAGAAATACATGGCTGAACAATACCGCTGAACCGCACTCCGTTTATATGCTGATTGATTTTTATCCAAAGGACGAGATCCGTCAGTCATGCCAATGCTTTCGCGGGCGGCATGAAGCCTGGGAGCGCGGGCCTATCGTGTGCAGGGATCAGTCGCCGTTGATCTGATCCGCTTCGTGTCCGAAGCGTTCGAGGGTGGCGTCAATGAGGTACAGGCAGGCTTCGAGGTTGTCCTGCACATGGCGCTCGGGGTCGCGCGGGTTGGCCCAGTGGAACGGGTTGAGCGCGGACTGCGGATCCTTGAGATTGAATCCCAGGCCCGCGATCTCCATGGTGAAAGCCAGGATGCGGCATTCGTCGTAGAGCCAGTCGCAGGTGTCGCCGCTGACTTTGTACAGCTTGTGCATGGGCATGACGCGGTACTTGCGGCCCTTTTGCCGGGCCACCATTTCCGCGGCGATCTGCACGAAGGTGTCCTTGTCCCGGCAGGGCTTGTCCGAGTACCCGTAGGGATAGCCGATGAAATTGCCGAAGCAGTGGAAGTCAATGGAGATGCGGAAGTTGCGGTTCAGCACAAAGTCGCGGAACACGCGGGACTCGGGTTCGCTGCACGGCTCCTTGCCGCGGTAGTAGGGGGAGAACTTGACCGTGCTGCCCGCGAAGAGCGAGTCGCGGTTTTCGTAGAAGCCTGTGGGGAAGTTGCGGTTCAGATCCACGCCGTTGGCGTTGGCGCGGCCGTAGGCCAGGCCCAGGGGGCCGGCGCCGAGCTGGCGCTGGATGCGCAGGTAGCCGTCGGGGTTCAGCACGGGCAGGAACCAGATGTTGATGCGGTCCAGGGCGCGGGCGATGGGCGAGTCCGGCGCCTGCGCGGCCACGAACTGAAGCAGGCCCAGGCACATGGCCGGTCCTACGAATTCCATGGCGTGCGCGCCGCTGAAGTACAGGAGTTCGGGCTTGGCGAAATCCCCGTCGCCGATGCATGCGGCGTGAATGGGATTGTCTCGCGCGCTGCGGCCCAGCCGCACCAGATCGTGCGGCAGGGCGCACGCCTCCAGAGCCGCGCGCATCTCGCGGTTGATTCCGTCCAGCGTCCTGTATGCCGTATCTTTGACTCTATCCATACCGCCCACTCTCCGTCAGGGCCTTTGTGTGTTGATCATATCATATTCCCGCCGCGCTGCAATCGCGCCCGTCATTTGATGCGCGGCACGCGCATGCGAGGACGAGGCGCGGTAGGCGCGTTGCTCAAGTACACGCCCACTATCAACGCGCCCATGCACGCGAACAGAAACGCGTTCACCGGCTCGCGGATCGTGAACCACGCGCAGATCACGGTGATCACGCTCTGCAGGTACAGCAGGTTGGACGCGTACACCGGGCCGGTCACGCGCACGCAGTGGCCCCAGATGGTGTAGGCCAGGGCCGTGCACAGGATGCCCAGATACGCTACGCCGAGCAGCGCGGGCGCGGTCACGCCCGCCAGTTTTCCGGTAAAGAGTTCAAATAAGAAAAACGGCGCCAGGCACGCGCTCGCGGTCAAAAGCGCCTGCCGCGCCACCAGCGCCGCCGTGTACTTCTGCATCACGCCATGGCCGATGAGCGTGTACGCGGTCCAGGATATCACGGACAGCAGGATCAGCAGATCGCCCACGGGATTGAGGTGGAAGTTCGTGGACCCATTCCAGATGATGAGCACGCTGGCGGCGAACGCCACGGCCAGGCCCGCCATGTTGGCCGGGGTGAACTTTTCGCCCAGGAACAGGGCCGCGCCCAGCATGGTCATGGCCGGGATCATGGACACCAGGATGGAGGCGTTGGTGGCCGTGGTGTACACAAGCCCGTAATTTTCGAACGCGAAATACACGGCCATGCCGAACACGCCGAGCAGGGCCACGACGCCGCGGTC
>JAGUYV010000120.1 GCA_020061125.1 bacterium
CGCCTGCTCAAGCGCGTGCGTGATTTCGCGCAGGTCGAGGGCGACGGGCGCATCACACTGGACATGGCCCGCCGAGGCCTGGCCATGCTCGAAGTGGACCACCTCGGCCTCGAAAAAATGGACCGCAAAATCCTGCTCACCATCATCGAAAAATTCGGCGGCGGACCCGTGGGCCTCGACACCCTGGCCGCCATGATCAGTGAGGAAACCGACACCATCAACGATGTGTACGAGCCTTACCTGGCCAAAATCGGGTTCCTGCAGCGCACGCCCCGCGGACGCACCGTGACACAGGCCGCCTACGCGCACTTTGGTCTCACTCAAGGCGGGCAGGCCGATCTCTGGTCCTGACCCCGCACGGAGGTTTTCATGGAAGAAAAGCAACCCGTGGACTGGAAACAGATGGTCATCATGACCGTGCTCATAGGAGTCACCGCCTGGGCGGCCATGAATTTCATGTCCAAACAGCAACGCCAGCCCCTGCCGGACAAAAAACCCGCGGCCACGGAAAAAGACAAAAAAGCCGAGGCCGCGCCCGCGTCGCGCGAAAGCGCTCCGGCCCGGAAAGCGAACGAGGAAAAAGCCGCGCTCGCACAACCGGCGGCCCCGGCGGAATCGGATGAAACGGCCCCGCCCGCGGAAGGTTCGCCCCGGTCCGTGATCGAGAAAACCGTGGCCCTGTACGATTCCATGGATGCGTATTCCGTGGAATTCCACCTCACGCAGCCGCGCCAGCCCAAGGACGCAACCAATCCCGATGCGCTCGAACGCCTGCGCGAAACCTATCACCTGGACTGGAAGAAAACCGCGCTGAACGCGCCCGACAGGGACTGGTTCCGGCTCACCGGCGTGCACGGGTTCAACAAGTGCACAGTGGCGGCGTTTTTACCGGATGAACAGAAATTCCGCGTGTTCCACCCCCACGGCAAAACCGTGACCGTGCCCGCGGGCGACCCGCGCATGACCGGCCTGTACGAGACCGGCGCGCATGTGGTGGCGCGCCACATCCAGCGCCTGATCGCGGATTCCCAGAACGCCGTGCAGATGAAAAAGGAATCCATGCGCCTGCCCGGCAAGGACGAAGCCGCGGATTACTACGCCTTCACCATCACCAAAAAGGACGACTCCAGGGAGATCGCGGCCGTGAACGCGGACACCGGCGCTCTGGAGCTTCATGAGATGCACAGCTTCAACAAGAAGGGCAAGACCGAGTCGCAGCGCTACCGCCTCGCCCGCCGTACCGTCTGGTTCGATCTCCGGACCCAGGCGAAGCCCCATGCCGCGGACTGGTACACAGCAAAACCAGATTTCAAGAAACTCAATTGCTCGAGGTGAACCCGTCATGTTAATGTCCAAGATCCGCAGGAAGATGCACATCGGCATCTGGATCATCGCCATTATTTTTGTGGGCAGCATTTTCCTGTACTTCGGAATGGGCGGCCCCATGGATCGCAAGGAGCAGTCCAAGAAGGACAAGACCATTCTGACCGTGAACGGCGACAAGATCCCCCGCGCCATGTACGACTATTACTTCACGCAATTTATGAACAGCTCGCCGCAGCGCATCACCAATTACCAGATGCAGATGGCCGTGGCCGCCACCACAGTACGCCAGCTTCTGCAGCAGGAGGCGCTGATCCGGGAAGCGGAGAAACGCAAGCTCAAGGTGTCGAGCAGCGAAATCAAGGCGCGCATCAAGAGCGACCGGGACCGCATGCTCGGCCCCGCGGACGAGGCAAAGAACACGGGCCTGGGCGGCCGCGTCAAAGCCTGGATCGCGGACAACCGCAAGAACAAGGAATACAAGCAGGAAATCGCCAGCGCAGGCATCCCCTACAAGATTTATAAAGAAGCCATCCGCCGCGAACTGCTCGCGGAAAAGGCGCGCAACGCCATCTCCCAGGAGCAGATTGAGGCCGAGTCCAAAAAAGTGGAGAAGAAAGCGCGCGACGCCTGGCGCAAGCTCAACGCCGGCGAAGCCTTCGCCAGCATCGCCAAAGAGTATTCCGAGGACGAGGCCACGGCGGACAGCGAAGGCTCCCTGGGCTGGAAGAACCGCTCGGAGATGGACCAGGCCGTGGCCGATGTGGCGTTCCGCATCAAGCCGGGCCAGTTCTCCGAGCCGATCCGCGGCAGCATGGGATTCCAGATCATCATGGTGGACGCGGTGCGCAAACCCAGCGGCGAGGGCTACGAAGCGTTCCGCCGCGAAAAGCTCGAGGAAATCCGCCAGCAGCAGGCCCAGGGCAAGAAAGCCCAGATGCCTTCCGAGCGCGAACTCCAGCGCATGTATGAAAGCGTGCTCCTCAAGCACATCCTGTTCAAGCTGCCGGACACGCGCGCGATCATCACCGAATGGGCGGAAAAGAAGACCAAGGAAAAGGGCTTCAAGTACGAGGTTCACGACCCCGAGATCAAGGCCTTCATGGCCCTGCAGGACGCCCTGGACCCGGAAAAGGGCGCCTTCACGCAGAAAGGCCTGGACGCCGCCCTGGCCGCTTACCAGGACGCTCTCAAAAAGGAAAAGGACAACTACCAGCTTTATTACCAGTTGGGCTATATCTACGAGCAGAAAAACGATCTGTTGAACCAGTCCGCGGACAGCTCCAAGGACAAGGGAAAGGATTTCGAGGACCCCTACGCGGACGCAGGAGACAAGGACGGCAAGAAGTCCAAAAAGTCCGTGAAATTCCTGGACTCATCTTATGAGTCGTACAAGAAGGCCTACGACATGGCGCGGGAAATGGGCGACGACAATCCGGACATCATCATCGGCCTGGCCCGCGTGTCCCGGCTCCTGGCGCTCAACGGCAAAAAAGACAACAACAAGTACCGGAAACAGGCGCGGGAGTACTATGTCGAGGCGTTCGACTTCTCGCTGGACATCAGCCCGGCCACGCTCTACCGCCTGCAGGAGATCCGCGACGCGCTCAAGGAACTCAAGGGCGACGCCAAGACCATCAAGGAACTCGATCAGGCCATCGCGGACATCGAGCAGGAAATGGGGATGCAATCCCCGCAGATGGACATAAACCAGTTCACCGCCGGGGGCGAAGGCGGAGAACCGAACACCGTGACCGTGGGTGAAGGCGAAGACGGCGAGCCGGTGGAACTGAACGAGGAACAGCTCAAGGCTTTGCAGGAAATGCTTGAAAAGCAGCAGGCCGAACAGGGCGGCGCACCCGCGCCCGGCGGC
>JAGUYV010000205.1 GCA_020061125.1 bacterium
GCTGGCGCCGGGGGAGGAGGAGGCGCCGCGGCCTGCGGCGCGGGCGCAGGTTCGGGTTTGGGCGCATCCGAGGCGGGCGCGCCAGCTCCTTCCACATAAGATCCGTCCTTGATGGCGGCCATGATGGCCGTCATGCGATCCACCTTTTCGAAGATATCGTTGATGAGCGAATCCGCGGGCGTGGGAAGCTGGGCTTTGAGTTCGTCCAGCGTGTCCTCGGCCTTGTGCGCAATTTCGCTGATTTCCATGAACTCGAGCATGGCCGAAGAGCCTTTGAGCGTGTGCAGGTTGCGCGACACGCGCTGAAGCAGGTCTTCGGTGAACTCGCCCTGCTCCATGGACACGAGGTCCTGGTTCAGGGAATCCACATATTCCTCGCACTCATCGAGGAACAGCTTGATGGTTTTCGCAGTTTTGAATGACTTGGCCATGGCCGCGTCACCTCGGCGCTTTCTGGAACACAACGGAATCCTTGAGGCTGATGAGCTTGAAGCCGTCCACAAGCCCGCGCACCATTTCCGTAGGCCCGAGGAACATGTACCCGCCGGGCTTGAGCGCGTCGTAAAACTTGTTCAGGATCATTTTCTTGGTTTCGTCACGGAAATAGATTAACACATTGCGGCAGAAAATGATATCGTAGTCCGTGTCATAATAGGCGTCCACGAGATTCGAGTATTCGAAATCCACAACCTTTTTGATGGCGTTGTTCACATAGTAGAGGCCGTTTTCTCGAAGGTCGAAGTATTTTTTGAGGAAATCCGCGGGCATGCGCTCGATGGCGCGCTTGTTGTATTTACCTTCCAGGGCGCGGTTGAGTACATCGGTGGACAGGTCCGTGGCGTAGATGAGGATGTCCCAGATGGAATGGAACGGAATGGTCTCGAAGATGCACATGGCGAGTGTGTAGGGTTCCTCGCCCGTGGAGCAGCCCGCGCTCCAGATTTTGAGGGACCTGTTTCCGGCGGCGATCTTTTCCTCCACCATGCGCGGGAGAATAATCTCGCGGAAGCTGTCCATTTGCGATTCGCAGCGGTAGAAGTAGGTTTCGTTTGTGGTGATGACATTGATGAGCTTTTCGATTTCCGCGCGGTCGTCCTCGGAGCGGATCAATGCGTAGTATTTGTCCGCGTCCACGCCGAGCTTTCCCATGCGGATGCGCAGCCGGTTCTGGAGCACAGGCAGCTTCGAATCCCCGAACCACAGGCCGAGGTTCTCGTAGATGAAATCGCGGAATCGCAGAAGCTGTTTATCGGTCAGCACGGCGGCGCCGGGCCGGGGGTTCACAGGAACCGGCCCAGGATCTCCTTGACTTTGGCGTAATTGAAAGGCTTGGTCAGATACTCGTCGGTCCCGGCCTTGACGCCCCACATGCGGTCGGCGTCGGAACTTTTGGCGGTGAGCATCACGACCGGGATTTCCCGGAATTTTTCATCCCTTTTCAGCAGCTTGCACAACTGGTATCCGTTCATGCGCGGCATGTCTATGTCGAGAAGGATCAGATCCACGCGGTTCTGGCGGACCATGTCGAGCGCCTCGATGCCGTCGGCGGCGGCGAGCACGGTGTACCCGTCCTTGAGCAGGGCGTCGCGCACGGCTTCGACCACCACGGGGCTGTCGTCCACCACGAGGATGGTGTAGTCGCTGTTCACGAAATGTCAACCTCCAGGTCCGTGGAGTACAGGCAGACCCTGTTGCGTCCTTCCCTCTTGGCCTTGTACAGGGCCAGGTCGGCTTTAGAGATGAGGTCCAGGCGGGTCTCAATGTTGTCGTCGGGGTATCCGGAAACGCCCATGGAGACCGTGACATGCAGGGGTTCCGGTTCGTGCGGGAATGGGTGCTGTTCCAGGGCCGTGCGGATGCGTTCCGCGGCCACCATGACATTGTGCTTGGGCGTTTCTGGCAGAATGATGGCGAATTCCTCGCCCCCGTAACGGGCCACCAGATCGATCTCCCTCACATTCTGTTCCGTGACGCGCGCCAGCTCCTTGAGGATCACGTCTCCCTGCTGGTGCCCATGCTTGTCGTTGAACCGTTTGAAGTGGTCTATGTCCAGCATGATGAGAGACAGGGACAGGTTGAAACGGCGTGCACGGCTGTATTCCTTTTCGAGCTGCTCCTGAAAATAGCGGTGGTTGTACAGGCCCGTGAGGCCGTCGGCGATGGCGAACCTCTGGATCTTTTCATACATGCGGATGTTGTCCACCACCAGGTTGGACTGGTTGCTGATAATGGCCGCCATTTCCATTTCGTCTTCGTTGAACGGGCCGGCGCCGGCGCGGCTCAAGCAGAACACCCCGAACTTCTCTCCCTTGCCCTCCATGAGCCGCGATGTGAATCCCAGAATACGCTTTTCCTCGGTGACCTTAAGAATGTTATGGTTGGGATCCTCGATAATCACCTCGACATTGTCGCGGATGATGCGGCGGCCTGTTTTGTCCTGGAATTCCTCAATGATGCGGTTGCGGGTTGCTTGAAGAAAATCCTTGTTGATGGGCTTGTTGATGAAGATGAACATCTTGATGGCGTCGTCGTCGGTGATCAGAGCCATGCCGATGTCGTAATCAATGACCGAGGAATAGATGTGGTTGAGCGCGCAGCATGTGTCGCGCAGGGTGCGGTGCGTAGTGGCGATGGCGAAGATGCGGTTGATGAGCGTCATCTTGAACAACTGGCGCTCCTGCACTTCGCCCGCGGAGAAGATGAGATCCTTGGATTCCTCGTCCCCGCGGAGCTTGTCCGCGGCTTCGGACAGGGACGGCGTCTGCCCGATTTTTTCGAGTACATCGTCCACGGTGTTCAGCAGCTTGTCCGGCTCGAAAGGCTTGGTGAGATACGCGTCGGCGCCGGTTTCGAGGCCCCAGAATTCGTCCTTCTTCTTGTCCCGGGCCGTGAGCATGATGATGGGGAAGGCCCGGAAGGTGGGGTCGTTGCGCAGCATGCGGCACACCTGCAGGCCGCTCAAGTTGGGCATGTCTATGTCGAGAAACAGCAGGTCGAACTTGCGGCTGTGCATGAGTTCAAGGCCCTCGATGCCGTTGGGCGCCGTGGTCACGCTGAAGCCCGCGTTCACGAGGACATCCTCGAGCGCGTTGCGCATTACGATGCTGTCGTCCACTACCAGAACTTGTTTGCTCATGTCACAAAACGCGGGGCCATGCCGCGCCGATCCGGATTTCAGTCTTCAGTAGCGCGCGCGCCGGGCGCGGGCTTGCGGCAATACGGGCAATAGAGTTCATATTCCTTGAAGCGGTTGCCGCAGTCGGGACATTCGATCATGGCCGGGGGCGTGTCCGGCAGGTCTTCGCTTGCGGGCTTGGCCTCGGCGTGCGCGGGCTTCTTTTTCTTGAACAGCGAGTAGCCCACGCCCAGGCCCGCCGCGCCAAGCAGTCCCGCGATCGCGTACAGTCCGATGTTTCTCTTGCTCATGGCTTGTGCGCTCTTTCCTTTCGCTTTGATTGCACCGTTACTGCCCCATGCCTTCCTGGCATTCCTGGAGATCGCTCTGCGCGGCCTCGAACTTGGGATCCGCCTGGATGGCCTGGCGGCAGAACGAAATGCACTGCGTGAAGTTGCCCTGCAATTTGTACACATGGCACAGGGCATACAATGCCTCGACATGATCCGGCTCTTCGTTGATGGCCACATTGAGCTGCGAAGCGGCGTTTTTCAAATACCGCTCGGCCTTGACCGGGCTTTGCTCCTTTTCCGCGAACACCACATAAATGTCCGCCATGCGGATGTACGGCTCAATTTCACGCGGCTTGATCTCCGTGCATTTTTCGTAGTATTCGAGGGCCTGCTGCATTTGCTGCTGATTGTAAAACTTGTTGGCCTTGTTGAAGTTCATCAGGTAGTTGATGCCGGTCCAGGAGTTTGAGACAATCCACGCGGCCAGGGCAAGCCCGAGCACGGCGCCCGCGACTTTGATGATCTTGGGCGACAGTTCGCTCCAGTCCACCGTGGGTTTGCGGCCCTTGCGCACCTGAAACTTCGGAACTGCATACGGATCCTCGAACTCATAATAGTCTTCCCCCGGCAGGGCGTCGTCGCCTTCCGGCGGCAGCGCTCCGGGATCGTCGTACACGGCCTGTGAGTAATCGTCTGTTTGCGCCGGGCCGGAGAATTCATCATGCATGTATTCCACCCCTTCCGGTTGA
>JAGUYV010000121.1 GCA_020061125.1 bacterium
ACCTGGCCGCGCCCGCGGCAAGGCTCCTGGCGCGATACACCGTGGTCGAGTCCGCGGACAGCGTGCCGGGACTCGCCGGGTCCCTTCCGGCGGGCCTTGCCGCGGTCACCAAATCCGGCGACGCCCTGTTGCAGAACGGCATCCTGTTCCTGGGAGAAGGTCTGGGCGGCCGCGAGGAAATGAAGAAACTCGCACAGGACGCCGAAGCCGCCATCGCCCGCGACAAAGAAACCATCCGGGTGATTGACAACCGGCTCGCGGACCTGCGCGACAATCGCAAGCGCGTGGAACGCGAGCTTGAGAACGCGGATCGGGAAACCCAGAAGCTGAACCTGCGGCACATGGAACGCTCGACCGAAATCACGGCCCTGGAAAAAGAAAAGCAGTTCCACGAACAGAATCTTGAAATGCTCACGGCGGCCGTGGCGGACATCGAGCGGCAGCGCGCCGCGTTTGATGCCGAAAAGCAAACAGCCGGGCAGGCCCTGGACTCGGGGCAGCAGCAGTTCCAGTCCATCAAGCAGGAATTGGACCGCAAGGAAACCCTGCTCAATGAAATGCTCGACACCCGGCGCCAGCGCCAGACCATGCTGCAGGATCTGCGCATGAAACTCAACGACCGCGCCAACGACAACCGGTCTATCGAGGACAACATCGCATACCGGGAAAAAGAGATCGAGCGCGCGGCGCAGCAGGCGGAATCGCGCCATGCCGAGCGCGCGCGCCTGGATTCGGAGATCGAGTCGCGCATGGCGGAATTCGAGGCCTCGCGCGGCGGCGGCGACGCGCTCGCGCAACAGGTCGAACAAGCGCAGAAAGAACTCACCGCACGACAGGAACAGCTCAACGAGCACGAGCGCGCCATCAAGCAGTACGAGAGCGACATTGACGACATGGACCAGGCCGCGAACGACGCGCGCGATCAGATCCAGCAGATCCAGATCAAGCGCGCGCGCACCGAGGCCCAGCTCGAAGAGCAGCGCCGCGTGTTCTCCGAGGAATTCCCCGGCACCGACGAAGCCGCGGCCCTCGAAGAAGCCGCGGAAGTGCAGCCCGGCGAACGCGCGGAATACAAGCGTTACCGCAAGGAACTCGAGGACATGGGGCCGGTCAACATGCTCGCCATCGGCGAGTACGATGACGAAAAGCAACGATTCGATCTGCTCGCGTCCCAGCTCGAAGACCTCCAGGACACCCGGTCCACGCTCCTGGACATGGTCGAGGAGTACGACAACCGCAGCCGCAGCCAGTTCCTCGACACCTTCAACGCCATCAACGAAAAATTCAAAGAGACATTCAAGGAAATATTTGAGCAGGGCGGAGACGCGGAGATCCAGTTGACCAACCCGGACGATCCCCTGGAGTCGGGCGTGGAAATCGCGGTGCAGATGCCCGGCAAGCGCATGCGCAACATCCACCTGCTCTCCGGCGGCGAAAAGGCGCTCACTGCGCTCACCCTCATCTTCGCCATCCTCAAGGTCAAGCCCAGCCCCTTCTACCTGCTCGACGAGGTGGACGCGGGCCTGGACGAATCCAATGTGGCCAAGTTCAAGCGCATGCTCATGACTTATTCCAAGCAGGCGCAGTTCCTGGTCATCACCCACAACAAGGGCACCCTCATCGGCGCCGACCACTACTACGGCATCACCATGGACAGCAACGAGGGCTACACCAAAGTGCTGTCCGTTTCTCTGGAGCAATAACCCCATGTCCTGGCTTCAACGATTGAAAGGCGGGCTGACCCGCACCAAAGACGCCATTGTGAACAAGGTGGCGATGACCGTGCGCCGCGCCGTGGCCGTGAACGACGAGTTCTGGGAACAGATCGAGGAGATCCTGATCCTCGGCGATGTTGGCATGAACACGGCCGTGGCCATGGTGGATGAAATGCGCCAGCGCTACCGCCAGAACAAGCCGCGCGACATGGAAGAGCTGCTCGGCATGATCTCGCAGGTCATGGCCGGGAAACTGCAGCCCGAGGACCAGCGCGATCCCCTGGCGTTCGAGCCGGGGCTGAATGTCATCATGGTCATCGGCGTGAACGGCTCGGGCAAGACCACATCCACGGGCAAGCTGGCCAACTACTTCAGCGCGCAGGGCAAGAAAGTCATGCTCGCGGCGTGCGACACATTCCGCGCCGCGGCCGTGGAGCAGCTCGAGATCTGGGCCAACCGCGCGGATGTGCCCATCGTGCGCCACCAGGCCGGCACGGACCCCGCCGCGGTCATGTTCGACGCCGTGGAATCCGCCCGCGCCAGAAATGTGGACATCCTGCTCGCCGACACCGCGGGCCGCCTCCACACCAAGCACAATCTCATGGAAGAACTCAAGAAGCTGCAGCGCGTGGCCGTGGAAAAGGGCGGGGCGGCCTCGTTCCGCTCCTGGCTCGTGCTCGACGCCACTCTGGGGCAGAACTCCCTGAACCAGGTCAAGCTGTTTAATGAAAGCGTGCCCGTGGACGCTCTGGTGATCACAAAGCTCGACGGCACGGCCAAGGGCGGCATCGTGTTCGCCATCCAGGGCGAAATCAAGGTCCCCATCGCATTCATCGGCGTGGGAGAAAAGCTCGAGGACATGATGCCGTTCCGCGCCGCGGAATTCAGCCAGGCGCTGATCGGAGATGTGAGCAGTGACAATGTCACGGAAACCAGCGAAGAGATCGCCGAAGAGCAGCCGGCCCAGTGACGCGGCCGCATGGCTTGGCGTGTGCCGCGCCATCGGCGCGGAACTCGCCCCG
>JAGUYV010000300.1 GCA_020061125.1 bacterium
ACCGCGCAGGCGTTTGTCCTGCCCGCGCCGGACGCCGCGCATCCCGACGCGCCCGCCTTCACCGTGCTGCGCAATGTCGCCTCGGGCATGGGCGGCCGCCTCTACGACGAGGTGCGCGAAAAGCGCAACCTCGCCTACACCGTGGCCGCTTACCTGGAACTCAACCGGCTCGGCGGCGCGGTCATCAACTACGCGGCCACTTCACCCGAAAACGAGCAACAGGCCCGCGATCTCATGCTTGAGGAATGGGACAAAATGGCGCGCGGCGAAATCTCCGCAGAGGAATTCGAAAACGCCTCGCGGTTCACCATCGGCATCTACCAGATCCAGCTCCAGGCCAACGCGGACCTGCGCGCCCAGTACGCGCGCAACGCGTTTCTTGGCCGCAACCCCGATTTCGTGGATCAATACGCGGGCCTCATCCGCGCCGTGACCCTGGAAGATGTGAAGCGCGTGGCCGCAACCCTGCAGGGCAGCCCCGCTCCCCTGGGCGCGATCCGCGCCGCGGCGGGTGAATGACGCCGATCAACTCTTTCGCGCATCCCCGGCGCCTTTTCATTCCACACCCGGCCCTTCAATTTCATTCGTTGCTGATATAATGATAGAAACAGGATCTTCAGAGAGGTGAGCGGCCATGCCGGTGAGCAACTACATCGAGTTAACTATGACGGAGATCGCTGCGCTGCCGCGCGAGGGCGCGGTGTTCTTTTCGGCGATTTCTCCCATCGAGGCGCACGGGCCGCATCTGCCCGTTGGCACGGATATTTTCATCGCGGAAACTCTGCGGGACAGGGTCAGGGACGCACTGCTGGCGCGCCGGCCGCATCTGCACGCGGTGATGCTGCCCACCCTGCCCCTTGGCAGCCAGGCCATTCCCCCGGCCGGGTCGTTCGTGTTGCGGCCGCAGGCCATCGAGGCGTCGTTGCTGGACTGGGGCGAATCCCTGCGCGCGCTGGGGTTCAAGTACTGGCTGCTGTCCGATAATCACGGGGGGCCGGCGCACCAACTCGCCATCGCCGTGGCCGCGCAGAAATTGCAGCGCCGCGGGTTCCACCTCATCGCCCCGTTCAATTACGAGTTCCGCCACATGGTGGCCAAGTCCGCGGAGCTGCTGGACGCCACAGGCCTGGCGCCGGACCGCTGCGGCGGCATGGACGATTCGCACGCCGGAACCAACGAGACCTCTTTAATGCGCGCGGCGCACCCGGACAAGGTGCGCGACGCGTGGAAAACCACGGGCCGCGCCAAGGAGCCGCCCTACAAGCCGCTTCACAGGCTCATCCACAAGCTGGGAGACCTGTGCGCGGCCCTGGGCTTCAAGGACGAGGCTCTGGATTTCCATTTCTTCGCGCACGGCCTGGCGTGGATTCAGGACCCGGACATGGATGCGTGGAGCGGAGACCCGTCGCTGTCCGAACCCGAGAGCGGCGAGGCCATGCTCAAGTTTCGCACGGACGCGGGGCTGATGCTTTTGGAAAAGGCGCTGGACGGCGCGCCGGTGCGCATCAAGCCCATGGGCTGGGCCATCCGCGCCCTGCGCAACGCCGTGGCGTGACCTGCGCATCTTCAATTTGTTGATGTATGGAACTTTTCATGTACAATAAGGACATCAATAGATTAGCAGGTGGCGATAAGCGATTCTATTAAGCTATGAAGAACCAGAATGTTGCCATCATCATTATTTGCTTCTCAATTTTAGCAATCGTATTCTTTGAGTATACAGGAGATATTTTCAATTACACATTTTCATTGACATCAAACAATGTAAAAACCATTTGCTTCTTTATATTTATTACATATCATGCAATCATATTGAAGAAAGCACGCGAGTATTTCAAAAATAAATTTTATCTCAATTTGCATTTTACATTCATATCTATTGCTGGTTGGAATTCTCTTCTTTTAACACTTGCGGCAAGATTTCGCATTGAAGTGTATTCTACGGTAGTTGCGAATTATGTATACTTCGGATTGCCGGTATTGTTAATTACTTTGCGTAAGGTTTTTCAACCAATCTCTAAAGAGCTTAATGATAGCGGCCTCAAGATGGATTCGATTGAAGCTGAAAAACAATTTGGACTTCGCAAGTCAACGGTAGTTATTTCATTCGTTTATTTCATGTCTTCTTCTTTTGCAACGCTTTATTCGCTAATTCCAATCTTCTAAACGGCTCTCAAGACTAAAACCTATGCTTGCAACATGGGCAGGCGCGTTCTATCAATAATGGACCTAACAATAGAATGCGCCCGGCGCGCTGACTGCCCCCACGAATTTTTATGCTTATAGCTCCCGTCCGTAAATTTGCAGAATTATTGTCGCCCCATTAGAATTGGTTGCAGGGAACCGTTGATGAGTATTTTCTCATCCTCTCACACGACTTACATCACACAACGAGGTGCGCCATGATCAATTTGATTCCCGCCGCGAAAAGGCATTTCTCGGATTTCAAATGGCTTCAGACTTACTGGCTCTTCTCTTTCGCCTCTTATTACGACCCCGAAAACATTCAGTTCGGCGCGCTGCGCGTGTTCAACGACGATGTGGTGCAGCCGGGCATGGGGTTTCCCACGCACCCGCACGATGAAATGGAGATCGTGACCATTTGCCTCAAGGGCGAAATGACGCACCAGGACAGCCTCGGCAACAAGCAGATCATCCGCGCCGGGGATGTGCAGCGCATGTCCGCGGGCACCGGCATCACGCATTCCGAATTCAACCTCGCCGACACTCCCGTGCATTTTTACCAGATCTGGATATTCCCCGACACAAAGGGCTTGCCGCCCAGTTACGACCAGCGCGCCTTCGACCCCGCAGCGCGAAAAAACACGCTCCTGCCCGTGGCGTCCGGACAGGGCGTTCCGGACACAGTGTCCTTCCACACCGCGGCCACAATCTACCTCGCGGATCTGGACCCCGGGGTTTCCCTTTCCCTGGACACGGACATGGCGCGCCGGGTTTTCATTTATGTGACCTCGGGGGACATCGCCGTGGACGGCGTGCGCGCGGGCGCCAGGGATCAGCTTCGCATAGACCCCGAAAGCGCGCGTCTTGAAATGTCAACCCGCGACGGTGCGGAAATCATTCTTATTGATGTTCCCTCCTGTCGGGGCTGGGGATATGACGATTCAACCCTCTCCGGACAGAAAAAGTCGTGAGTGCGAAATATCCCAAAGCAATAGATGAAAATGGACGGCCCGGATACCTTGCGCTCCGCCGCCGGGAGTCCTGTAACGCACAATAGTCACGGTTCCCGCGCCCGTTCGGACGGCAGCACAGCCCCCTCCTTTCACGGAACGGGAACCACCGCGAGTTTCCACATTTCCCCGGCTGCTAACATGTTCCAAACCGCTTTGTGTTAAAATACAATCTGGCCTTTCAGAAACCTCGCTGAAACGCATGAGCCGCGCCACGAGGACCTTTGCCGGAGGATCGCCATGAAACCCGCACGCACTTTTTATGTCTCGCCATCCCTGCCCAAAGCCCTATTCCCTCTGCAGGAGCTGGCTTACAACCTGCGCTGGAGCTGGAACCACGAGACCATTGACCTGTTCCGCCGCACGGACCGCGACCTGTGGGAGAAACTCTACCAGAATCCGGTCAAGCTCCTGGGCACCATCAAGCAGGAGCGCCTGCAGGAGGTGGTGGAGGACGAGTCCATCATCAACCAGATGGTGCGCTGCTACGACGACTTCCGCCAGTACCTCACGGACCGCACCTGGTTCGAGGCCAAGCACAAGGAGAACGACCCCGGCTTCAGCGCCGCATATTTCTCCATGGAGTTCGGGCTGACCGAGTGTCTGCCCGTGTACAGCGGCGGCCTGGGCCTGCTCGCCGGAGACCACCTCAAGAGCGCCAGCGACCTGGGCGTGCCCCTCATCGGCGTGGGCCTGCTCTACACCGAGGGCTACTTCACCCAGTACCTCAACCTCGACGGCTGGCAGCAGGAAAAATACATTGACAACGATTTCTACACCATGCCCCTCACGCGCGTGGAAGACGCCGAGGGCAAGCCGTTCTTCATCCATGTGGAATACCCCGACGGGTGGTGCTCGGCCGCGGTGTGGAAAATTGACATCGGCCGCAATGTGCTGTACCTGCTCGACACCAACATCCCCGAGAACCAGCCCGCGTTCCGCGGCATCACCGCGCAGCTCTACGGCGGCGACCTGGACATGCGCATGCGCCAGGAAATCCTGCTCGGCATGGGCGGCATCCGCATGCTCTTCGGCCTGGGCCACCACCCCAATGTCTACCACATGAACGAGGGGCACAGCGCGTTCCTGGCCCTGGAGCGCATCCGCATGTACATGCAGGAGCACGGCATCACCTTCGCCGAGGCCCGCTCCGTGGTGCGCGCCAGCAATGTGTTCACCACGCACACGCCCGTGCCCGCGGGCATTGATGTCTTCCCCCCGGACATGATGGACCGCTACTTCGCCAACTACTACAAAAGCCTGGGCATCACCCGCGACCGGTTCCTGGCCCTGGGGCGCAAGAACCACACGGACGCCGGTGAAGGCTTCTGCATGGCCGTGCTCGCCACGCGCCTGGCCGCGTTCATCAACGGGGTCAGCGAACTGCACGGCGAGGTGTCGCGCAAAATGTGGCGCGAAATCTGGCCCGCGGTGCCCCTCGAGGAAATCCCCATCACCCATGTCACCAACGGCGTGCATCTCTATAGCTGGGCCAGCAAGGAAATGACGGATTTGCTGAACCGCTACCTCGGCCCCCGCGCCCTGCGCGAGCCGACCAACCAGGACATCTGGAACCGCGTGGACGGCCTGCCCGCGGAAGAACTCTGGCGCACCCACGAGCGCCGCCGCGAGCGCCTCGTCGCCTTCTCCAGAAAACGCCTGCGCCAGCAGCTCATCGGCCGCGGCGCGCCCCCCGTGGAAATCGAGCGCGCCGACGAAGTCCTCAACCCCGAAGCCCTCACCATCGGATTCGCGCGCCGCTTCGCCACATACAAACGCGCCACCCTCCTGTTCCGCGATGTGGACCGCCTCGTCCGCATCCTCAACGACAAAGAACGCCCCGTGCAGTTCATCATGGCCGGCAAAGCCCACCCCCGCGACGGCGGCGGCAAAGACCTCATCCGCCAGCTCATCCACTCCGCCCGCCGCCCCGAGTTGCGAAACCGCATCGTCTTCCTCGAAAACTACGACATCCACATGGCCCGCTACCTCATCCAGGGCGTGGACATCTGGCTCAACACCCCGCGCCGCCCCATGGAAGCCAGCGGCACAAGCGGCATGAAAGCCTGCGTCAACGCCGTGCTCAACTTCAGCATCCTCGACGGCTGGTGGTGCGAAGGCTACAGCGTGGACAACGGCTGGGCCATCGGACACGGCGAAGTCTACGCCGACGAAGAACTCCAGGACCAGGTCGAAAGCGACGCCATCTACGAACTGCTCGAAAACGAAATCGTCCCCGCCTTCTATGACCGCGGCGCCGACGGCCTCCCCCGCCGCTGGATCGAAAAAATGAAAAACACGCTCAAAAACCTCTGCCCGGTCTTCAACACCGACCGCATGGTCAAGGAATACACCAACCGCTTCTACATCAACTGCTCCCAGCGCCACGACAGCCTCACCGCGGACAACTGCAAGCTCACCCGCGAATTCACCGCCTGGAAACAGTTCATCCGCGCTAACTGGGACAAAATCCGCATCAGCGGCATAGACTCACAGCTCCCCGAGCAGCCCATCGTCCACGAACACTACAGCGTCACCGCAAGAATCGAGCTGGGCGAACTCAACGCCAGCGATGTGTATGTCGAACTCATCTACGGCGTCCTGGACGCCGAAGGCCAGATCACCGAACCGCACAAAGTCAAAATGGAGCCTGTGGGAGACAAGAAAAAGGGCGGCGTGGCGTTCGGCGCCGAACTCGCCTGCGAAACCAGCGGCCGCTACGGATACACCGTGCGCATCATGCCCACGCACCCGCAGTTGAGCGACCCCTTCAAAATGGGCCTCATGCACTGGGCGTAGCGCGCCGCGCAACCGCCTGCGCCGCGAAAGCGGGAGCCTCTCCGCTCCGCGCGATTGAGCGCACGCCCCGCGCGCGCTATAATAATACCCGGCCCGCCCGCACCGCCGGGCCGAACAAGGGCGCATAGCTCAGCGGGAGAGCGCTTGCCTTACAAGCAAGATGTCACTGGTTCAAATCCAGTTGCGCCCATCGATAGAAAGTCACATTACGCTCGTCGGCAGGAAGAATTTGCAGCCGCTTGTTGTTTCTTGTATGTCTTGTTCCCGATGGTAGGTTTATGATCCTTCAATTTCCATTACATCGTTGCCTTTTTGAACATGTGTTTGAGGCATTTTACTTTGTGATTGACAGTAGCGGAATTGATGGTATGAACACCGCTGTTTTGAATATCTCTTTAAATTCATCCTTCAAATCGTTTCGACTCTTTTGCATATCACGGCTCATATTAAGGAATTCGATTCTTATTTGTTTATTTTCATCGCCCTGCACGCAATATGTTTTTGCTGAAACACCAGATACCGCCGGGAAAAGCAGAATATTGTTGCTGCAGTTGTATCTATGGGCATAGGCAAATAACTGGTAAATATCTGCCTGAGAAATCCCGTTCTTTGAATCTTCTTGATCTGAGAGCAAATATTTCCATTTTGTATCCAATATAAAATGAGTGCCACCCCTGTCGTCATTAATCACAATATCCGGCTTCAGCCTAAACATTCCTAAAGCCTTTCCATTTGACATCTTCCTCGTCAGCAACCATTTCGCTTTTCCGGCGGCTTGTTTGTGAACGGTGCTTCTTTTTATATCAAAGTGACTGGAATACTTGTAGATAAATTCCGCCACAAAGTCTTCAAAAAGCCTATCCATCGGGAATAAGAGAGAGAAAGTCTTATTGTCCCCATAGCCGGGCGCTGGGCTACTGTCCATCAAAAATATTCGGCAGAACTCCAAAAGCGGTATGTACCTTTCGTTGCTTCTGGTTATCTGCACCTTGTCGAAATGGTACTCTTCGATCTCGAAATCCTCGACGAATTGAAAATATGCAAATGCCTTGAATATCAGATTCGCTACAGATTTCGTCTGTGTAATTTGCAGGAGTCTTTTGCAAGTCGCTTTCATGATACGGTTAAGCCATGTATCCGAAACATATTCATCGTATTTAATATATGAACGCTCTTTGTGGAACAAATTCTTTTTAATTTGTTCTTGAATCAGTATTTTTCCTTTTATAAAAAGGGAGTTCTCTTCCTGTGTCCTATACGCATGGTCAATCCC
Source organism: bacterium (assembly GCA_020061125.1). Lineage (GTDB taxonomy): Bacteria > UBP15 > UBA6099 > UBA6099 > DSWB01 > DSWB01. The sequence goes on from JAGUYV010000300.1 coordinate 7,267, forward strand.
AATCACGAGTTCATCCAGCAGACGCCGTAAGAAAATGCCAATAATCGCTTCGAGTAAAGGCATCTTATTAAGACGAAGAGGAGCAAGGTCTCTCTCCCGAATCGGGATTCGTCGTGATAATGACAACATGTATAGCAAGTTGTTCTGTGCCAAGTCCGCTTTACCATCATCTTCATAGATGAATTGTTTGTCGATTTTAGGCAGTATTTCCACTGTAAGACCTGGAATGTGAACAACACCGACATAGTTCAAGGCACTGACATGCTTGATGTTGCTCCAGTCGAAAATCTGTATCCCATGATTCTGCCGTGCATGAGCACAGTCAAAAACTTTCAGCCTGTCTATCAGCTTCCGGTTTCCCTGCGTTATCGGGATTCTTCCAAATTCGGGTATCCTGACGATATCCACAGTATCCCCTTCAAGAAACAGCTTTCTCTCAATCACTTTTCTTTTGATGAAAAGATGCCGTTAAAATAATCCACAAGCGCACCCTCATCCGCGTTATTGACATCTGCATAAGTAATGCAATAAACTTGAGTAACGAGCTTGGAGGTTACTCAAGATGCGGCCCAATGGAACAGCCAAAGCACTGGAACAAAG
>JAGUYV010000418.1 GCA_020061125.1 bacterium
GGACGGCGTGGAACCGGCCCGCGTTTACATTGACCCGCTCATTCTTCCCGCCGGAGTGGATCAGGCCAACGGCCCCGCAGCCATCGAGGCCGTGGCCGCCATCCGGGCGGCGCACCCCGGCGTGCGCACCGTGTGCGGACTCACCAACATCTCCTACGGCCTGCCCGCCCGTGCATTGCTGAACCGCACCTACCTGGCCCTGCTCATCGCCGCGGGTCTGGACGCCGCCATCGTGGACACCACCAACGCCAAGCAGAATTCCGTGATGCTCGCCGCTCTGGCCCTCACGGGCCGCGATCCCTATTGCGCCGATTTCATCGGCGCGTTCAGAAAACAGCTCCTGGACATCTGACAAGGCGCATGCCGCGAAAAGCCTCTCAATCCCTGCTCCTGCTGGCCGCATATCTGCTCACGGCCGGGCTGCTCGCGTGCACCCCGTGGTTCATTCTGCCCCAGTGCCTGCTCCTGGCCCTGCCGCCCTTCGCACTGCTCATCGGCCTCACCTGGACAACGGCCCGGCCCGAATACGCCGCCACCACGGAAACCCGCACCGACCCCATCGAGGATCTCGATCCCCCGGCCCGCAAAATCCTGTGGCTGAACGGCTGGTGGGAGTTCCGCCTGCCCGCGGACCAGCGCTGGCGCCGCTGCCATGTGCCCCATTCCTGGAACACCATCCGCGGTCTCGAATATTACGAAGGCCAGGGCTATTACCGCCGCCTGTTCAAAATCGAGGAAGGCTGGAGCCTGGGCCGCGTGGCGCTCCACTTCCGGGGATGCAACTACCGCACCGTGGTGTCCATAGACGGCCGCGAGGCCGGGCGCCACGAGGGCGGCTATACGCCCTTCTCCATAGACATCACGGACCGCGTCAGCCCGGGCCGCCGCTGCGAACTCGAGGTCATGGTGGACAACCGCTTGAGCCGCGACTCCGTGCCCAATGTGGTGGGCTGGCGCAACGAGGGCGGCATCCTGCGCGAAACCTGGCTCGAAACCACGCGCCCCATCCACATCACGGACGCGACCGCCGTGTGCGAACCCGACCTCAAGGGCCGCGCCGCGGTCAAGCTCACGGCGCGCATCGAAAACCCCGAATGGACGCCCCGGGACTACCACATCGAGGTCTTCTCGCCCCAGGGCGCGCTCGTGCACGAGCACAAAGCCGAAAACTGGGGCATGCAACAGCTCGAACACGATTTCGAAATCAATTTCGTTTCTCTCTGGAGTCCACAGAATCCGGCCCTGTACACCTGCCGCATCACCATGCTCGGTGAAGAAGAAGACCAGTTCGTGATCCGGTTCGGAGTGCGCAGCATCGGGGTCCGGGACAACCGCCTCTTGCTGAACGGAGAACCCCTTGCATTGCGCGCCGTTTCCAGATTCGCGGATCATTACGGCGCGGGCATGGTGGAAACCCTGGCCGCAATAAAGGAAGACCTGCGGCGCGTGCGCGATGCGGGCTTCAACTGCGTGCGCCTGGGGCCGGTCCCGGCGCACCCCAAAATTCTCGAACAATGCGACCGACTGGGCCTGCTGGCGATCGAAGAACTGCCCGCATGGTACGGCATGAGCTTCGATCTGTCCGATCCCATGTACCAGCAGGCCGCCGCGGACCAGTTGAAGGAGCTTATCCTGCGGGACCGCAACCACCCGAGCGTGCTCATGTGGGGCCTGGCGCACAACATCGAAAACGAAACCCAGGAAGGCCGCTGGTTCCTCGAACGCCTTGTGAAAACCGCCAAAGGCCTGGACGACCGGCCCGTTTACTTCACCGCCGGAGGCGCCGCGGACAAGGACATGTGCGCGGACCTCGCCGATGTCGTGGTGATCGAGCAGTGGGGCACGGGTATGGAGCACTTCGACGCCATGCGTGGAGATATCGCGCAATGGGGCCGCCGCGCCGGGGACAAGCCTCTCGTTGTCATGTTCGCGGGCGTGCCCGCCCTGCGCGGCGCAACCATGCGCTGGGGCGGCCACTGGAGCGAAGACCGCCAGGCCCTGATCATGCAGCAGTACATCAAACAGATCGGCGCGCACGAGCGCGCCGCGGGCTTCGTGGCCGGCGCCCTGTGCGACTACCGCGACCCGAGCAATGTGGCCGGCCCCGTGCCTTTCATGCGCCTGTCCGGATTTCTGAACCACTGGCGCGAGCCGAAGACATCTTACGATGTAATCAAGCGGCTGCTCGTGGACAATGAGGAAGTCAAACTGTCCCCGGCCCAGCGCCGGGTGCCCATCACCTCGTTCTCCAAAGCCGTGGGCGTGATCGCCGCGCTCGTTGGCCTGGTGTTATGGTTCAAGCTCGGCGCAGCGGCTTCGGCGCTGTTCTACAACCCCGACCTGTTCCTCCAGCGCCATCCCGGCGCCGCGGCGTTCGGCGTGGCGGCCCTGGCCTTCTGCTTCACCGCCGTGGCCTGGGCCGTGAACATCAACAGGTTCATAAAGTCCGCGCCACGCAAGATCATGGGCGCCATACACATGCCCTACTACCTGCTCCTGTCCCACCTGCTGCGATCCGAGGCCATGATGTTCGCGTGGTCGTATGTCACCGTGGCCGTGATTTTCACCTTCTCAACCACGGCCCTGCACCTGGCCACGGATCCCGCGCAGCCGTTTCTGGCCGTGGCCGCGCTCACGGCGGCGTGCACCATGCCCGACGCCATTTTCGCCCTCACCGCATTTTTCCGCCTGCCCCTGTGGTTCTCGGTCACGGTTTTCCATGTATGGAAAGCCGCAATATGCTTCAAGGTGCTCGGCCCTCTGGGCATGTTTATCTATGTGTTCGCCGCGCCCTATCTGCTGGTGGGCGGGTTCTTCGCATTTGTGCAATGGAAATTTCATTTGCTGAAATACGCGAGGAAAATGCTCAAGCGGTAAACTGGCGCATTGAGGCGTTCATCCGCGAAATCAACTCGAGGGCGTTTCCGGTTCTCCGGGGCGCTTATTCATGGGAACATAGACGCAGCCTTCCTCGCCGCAGTAGTTGCCGATGTATTCAGCGCGCGGGCGGTAGAGCTGGGGCTTGGGTTGCGCTTCGGCGAACCGCTCCTCGATGACATGCGCGCACCAGCCGGCCACGCGGCTGAACGCGAACACGGGCGTGAACAGGTGCGGCGGAATGCCCATGTAGAAATAGGCCGACGCGCTGAAGAAATCCACATTCGGGTAGATGTCCGCGTTCTTGAGCCGCTTGAAATGCTTGACCGTGGACTCCATCACGGCCACGGACATGTCGTACCACGATGTGTCGCCGGTGATTTTGCCCAGCCGTTCGCTCATGGGCTGGAGCACGAACATGCGCGGGTCATAGGTCTTATACACGGCATGCCCCATGCCGAACACCTTATTGCCGCTCTCGAGGGTGGTTTTTACATATTCGTCAACATTTTCGATGCTGCCGATCTGGTGCAGCATTTCCATAACGCGGGTGTTGGCGCCTCCGTGCAGCTCGCCACTCAAGGCGCCGCAGGCCGCGGACACCGCGGCGTACATGTGCGCGCGCGTGCTGGCAACCTCGCGCGCCGCGAAAGTCGAGGCGTTGAAGGTGTGATCCGCATGCAGCACCAGGGCCACATCCAGTTCGCGCGCCACGCCCGGATCCGGCGCCTGCCCGTGCAGCATGTACAGGAAATTCGCCGCATGGGACAAGTCCGTGCGCGGCCGCACGATGGGTTGCTGGCTGCGGATGCGCTCCCAGTACGCCACCATGGTAGGCAGCTTGGCGATGAGGTTGATGGCCCGGTCGTAGTTGGCTTCCTTGGATTCGTCGCGCGGATCCGCGTCGTAATCCGCCAATAGCGAAGCCGCGGATTGCACCACATCCATGGTGCCGGCCGTGGCCGGACGTTCCTGCAAGTTGTGCACCATCATGTCCGGCAGATCGCGGTTCAAAATCATCTGCGAGGTGAAGTGGCGCAGCTCCTCCGCGCCCGGCAACCGGCCGTATATCAGCAGATACGCCGTTTCCTCGAATGTCGAATTCCTGGCGAGATCGTGTATGTGGTACCCCCGGTAATACAGGTTGCCCTTGTCTCCCTCGACCTTGCTGATTTTCGTGTCCGCCACGGTGATGCCGCGAAGGCCAATGTTTTTCGTGCTGTTGGGATCCGCCATGTCATTCACCTTTTCGCAAAAATTCGTTAATCCGGGAACCGTTCCTCTGGAACATCTGTAAGTATTTTAACATGAAATTCGGGGTTTCAGGTTCCCGGAGCATTGATGAATGATTTTCGGAATTTACAATGAGGCCATGCGCGAACACCACCCCGCCATCCTTGACTTTGAACCCGAGCGTGGCTTAACATTTCAGCGTGGCGTTATTTTCAATGAACAATCGCACGGCGCAACCTTAATCACAGCGGCACGAGGTGTTTCTTTTGAAAGAAAAGCGGCTCTACCTGCGAAATGAAGAAGAGAAATTCGAGGGCACGGCCTATGCGCGCCAGGTGGTGCGGGACATCCGGTTCTCCACGGATGCGCGCGACTTCGGGTACATCGCCGAGAACATCCCCTGCCAGGACGCATGCCCGGTATACACCAACATCCCCGGCTACATCCGCTGCATATTCGAAAACCGCAACGGGCGCTCCTACGAGCTGAACCGCATGGTGAATATCCTGCCCGGCGTGCTGGGCCGTATCTGCAGCCGCCCCTGCGAGGCGCGCTGCCGCCACGGCGAAAGCGATCTGGGCGAACCCGTGAAAATCTGCCACCTCAAGCGCGCGGCCGCGGACCACAAGCACGCCGGACACCGCATCTCCGAAAACCTGTTCGCTCCCTCCGGCAAAACCGTGGCCGTGATCGGCAGCGGCCCCTCGGGCCTGGGCGCAGCCCACGACCTCGCCGCGCTCGGCCACAAGGTCGCCCTCTACGAATCCATGCCGCGCCCCGGCGGCATGCTCATGTACGGCATCCCCGAGTTCCGCCTGCCGCGCGATCTGCTCATGCTCGAAATCAGCAACATTCTGCGCCTGGGCGTGGACCTTCATTCGGGCGTGGCCGCAGGCCGCGACATTTCTCTCAAGGATCTTTTGAAAAAATACGACGCCGTGGTTTTGACAACGGGCACGCTCTCGCCCAACGATCTCGGCATCCCCGGCGAGTCCCTTCCCGGCGTGCTCTCGGGCCTGGATTTCATGATGCGCGTGAACCAGGGCGAAACCCCGGATGTGGGCGAGCGCGTGGCCATCATCGGCGACGGATTCACGGCCATGGACTGCGCCCGCACCTGCATGCGCTTCGGCGCCAGGGAGGTCACGGTCAACATCCGCAAAACCGAGGAATTCATGCCCGTGGACGAGCATGAAATCTTCGAGGCCAAGTTCGAGAAAGTCAAAATCATCGGCCTGGTGAACTCCGTGCGCATCCTCGGCAAAGACCGGGTCGAGGGCATCGTGTTCGAGCGCAACCGGCTCGAATTCTCGCGCACGGGCGCGGGCCGCGACACTGTGCCGATCGGCAACTCCGAATTCGAGGTCCCCTGCGACACGGTCATCGCCGCCATCGGCCAGAACCCGGCCACGGATTTCAACGATGTGAAATTCAAGCTCGACGGCCACCGCATTTTCACGAAAAACGGAACCCACGCCACGAGCGTGAAAAACCTGTTCGCGGCCGGGGACTGCAACACCGGCGCGAGCACGGTGATCGCGTCCATCGCCCAGGGCCGCGGCTGCGCGCACGAGGTGGACGCCCTGTTCGCGGGCCGAAAACGCAAGACCATGCTCGTGCGCTTCGAACCCGCGGAACAGACCGACCGCCAGCGCGCCTGGGACTTCATCCCCCCGGTGCCCATGCCCGCCGCGGACCGCTCCGAGCGCCTCGCCGATTACCGCAACGAGGTCGAGCAGGGCTTCACTCCGGAGCAGGCGCTCGAAGAATCCAAACGCTGTTATCTGTGCTATCTCAAATATGAAATCAATGTGGACCGCTGCATCTACTGCTTCGCGTGCATTGATGTGGCCCCGCGCGACTGCATCAAGATGATCCACGATGTGGCCATCAAGCCCTCCGGCGCTTACGGCGACTTCATGCAGACCCGCGACTGGACCGATGTGCGCGCCATCGCCATTGACAACAAGCGCTGCATCCGCTGCGGCAAGTGCTACGAAGTCTGCCCCACGCAGTGCATCCACATCATCAAAACCGAACTCATCGAGCAGGATCTGGAGGCGTAATGCCCAAAAACGACCATTATGTGATCATCGGCAACGGCCCGGCTGGCAACGCGGCCGCCGACACCCTGCGCGCCAGCGACAAGCTCGCTCGCATCTCCATCATCTCGGACGAGATGTTCACTTTCTACTACCGCCACAGGCTGCCGGAATTCCTCACCGGCGCACTGGACGCGGACGCCCTCACCGTGCGCCCCTACACGGTGTACAAAGACAACAATGTCCGCATGCGCCTGGGCCAGTGCGTGGAGCGCATTGACCCCGCGGACAAAACTCTGTACCTCAAGCACATGGAAAAGGTGCATTACACAAAGCTGCTCATCGCCACCGGCGGCCGCGCCTTCACGCCTCCGCACCTGGCGCCGTTCCGCGACAGCCTGTGCTTCATGACCCGCTACACCGACGCGCTCCAGCTCAAGCCACGCATCCAGGACGCGCAGTCCATCCTCATCCTCGGCGGAGACCTCATCAGCCTCAATGTCCAGCAGCAGCTTCTCAAAGCCAAAAAGACCGTGTACTTCGCGCTCAACCCGGACAGCTTCTGGCCCCTCAAGCTCACCCCCGAGATGGCCGCCCGCATCCAGAAAAGCCTGGAGAAAAAAGGCGTGGCCTCGTGCGTGGCAGGCGACATTCAGGACATCGCCTGCAAGAAAAACGGCAAGCTCGAAGTCACCCTCGACAGCAAGTGCGCGTTCACCGTGGACCTCGTGGGCTGCTTCATGGGCCTCACGCCCAACATCGAGTTCATCCTCGGCTCGGGCATAGACACCGAGCGCGGCGTGCTCGTGGACGACCGCCTGCGCACCAACTTCCCCGATGTCTACGCCTGCGGCGACTGCGCGCAAATCTACAATCCCGCCCTCAAGGACTACTGGGTCTCCGTGGGCTGGCACAACGCCGAACTCCAGGGCCGCACCGCCGCCCTCAACATCCTCGGCGACACCAAGGTCATCAAGCCCCTCAAGCAGGGCGTGCTCGAGGTCGAGGGCCTCAAGGTCAACACTTCGTGGTGGAAAAAATTCTAACAGGTTTTCAGCGCTTCGCTCCGGGAGATTAAACACACAATCATGGCAAATGTAGACATCGTAATCGAAATATGCGGCATGGCCGGCGAGGGCGTGATCTCGGGCGGCGAAATCCTGGCCCGGTGCATGAGCGACCAGGGCTTCGACATCATGTCCTTCGACAGCTACCCCGCCGAAATCCGCGGCTTCGGCAAGTGCGTGGCCCACACACGCATCGGCAGCAAACCCATCCTTTCGCCGGGCAAATACTCGGACATCCTCATCTCGCTCAACGACAAGCACGCCATCGAGCAACTGCCCGCGCTGCGCGAAACCGGCGTGGTGATCTACGACAGCATGCCGCGCGCCTACCTCGAAGAAGACGAAAGCATCGCCGGCTGGATCGAGCCGGGCATGACCTCCTACGGCGTGCCCCTGCTCCAGCTCTCGCACAAGGCCGCGGGCGACGCGCGCGGACGCAACATGGTGGCCCTCGGCGCGCTCGCCGCCCTGTTCCACATCAACCCGGACGCCATGACCGCCACACTCAAAAAACGCTATGCCAAAAAGAAACAAATCGTCATTGACAACAATGTGAACTCGTTCCTCGAAGGCTTCAACTGGACCCGCGAGAACATCGTCAAAACCGACCGGCTCTCGTTCGGCGGCGTGCGCGCCAAAGCCGCGGACAAGGCCATCATGAGCGGCAACCAGGCCGTGGTGCGCGCCGCCCTGGACAGCAACATCCACCTCTACGCCGGTTATCCCATCACCCCGGCCACCAGCATCATGGAATACCTCGCGCGCCAGCTCCCGCTCTCCGGCGGCGTGCTCGTGCAGACCGAGGACGAAATCTCGGCCATCGGCCATGTGATCGGCGCGGGCTTCGCGGGCAGGCGCGCCATGACCGCCACCAGCGGTCCCGGCCTGTGCCTCATGAGCGAGTTCATCAACTACGCCGCCATGGCCGAGTGCCCCGCCGTGATCGTGAACTCGCAGCGCGGCGGCCCCAGCACCGGCCTCCCAACAAAAACCGAGCAGTCGGATCTGAACATCGCCCTGTTCGGCGCGTCAGGCGATTCCCCGCGCATCGTGCTCGCCCCGCGCTCCGTGGCCGAGTGCCACTCCTTCACATGCATGGCATTCCACCTCGCCGAAAAATTCCAGACCCCGGTCATTCTGCTGCTCGACTTCTTCCTGTCCCGCAGCCTCAAGAACATTGACCACCCCAAGCTGCCGGACAAAAAATGGCTGGCGTCCAACCTCGCGCCGTCCGCCGCGGACCTCAAGGACTACAAGCGGTTCAAGATCACGGACAGCGGGGTGTCCCCGCGCGCCCTGCCCGGCACGCCCGGCGGCATGCATGTGGCCACGGGCCTCGAACACAACGAAAAGGGCAAGCCCGTGTACGACGCGCGCTCCCACGCGGCCATGACCGCCAAGCGATACCGCAAGCTCGACCACGCCGCGCGCGAAATCCCCCGCCCCCTGTGGACCGGTGACAAAAAGGACATCGCCGTGGGCGTTCTAACCTGGGGCTCCACCGCGGGCGCGGCCATGGAAGCCGTGGACCGTGCACGCGCCGCGGGCGTGCGCGCC
>JAGUYV010000033.1 GCA_020061125.1 bacterium
AACTCAAGCCCGAACTTATTGACGATGGCGACGAGGAATTCGACGAAATTGATGAGCAGGAAGAAGGCCCGGCCGCAGCGCCCGCAGCCCCGGCGCCACTCGAATCAGCCCCGGCGGCAGCCATTCCCGCGGCGACTCCGGCGGCGCCTCCTTCGCCGGCCGCGCCCGCTTCCGACACCATCGCCTGCTCGAACTGCGGCAAAGACCTGCCCGCGTCCAGCATGTTCTGCCTGTTCTGCGGCGCAAAAGTCGAGGCGCAGACCAAGTGCAAGGCCTGCTCCGCGGCGCTGCCGCCCGGCTCCAAGTTCTGCAACATCTGCGGCGCACCGCAGTAGCGTTACGGGCAATCACGGCTTGTGTGAAAATACAATTCCCGGAAAGACGAACTGCAAGCCCTTGTTTGTTGTGTTTGCTCAAACGGGATCAATAATCCAAAACATGCTTTAAAAATCAGTTGCCGGCGCATGATTTGTTTATAAAACAAACCGGGGGGGGTATGCGCGCCGGCAACTGGGGTAAATCTATGGTAACACCATAGTAAAACGAGTTTCACTTTTTTCAAGTGCGCGTGGCGGGTTTCAGGAAAAAAGTTACAATAAAACATAATGGTGCGAACTACGGACAAAGCCCTGCAACCAGGGGCCGTGCTTGAATCCCTCGCAACAACCGGATCCGGCTCGGTGGCGCTGCACATCGGCCTTGCGCGCGACTGCACCGCAGGCAAGCCCGTGTACGCCGTGGACCTGCACCGCACGGAAACAACGCACGCGGATCTGGAGGCCATCGAAGCGCAGACGCGATCCAAATGGCCCGAGGTGCGGGATCTGGTGATCGCTCACAGGTTCGGCCGCATGGAACCCGGCGAGATCATCTGCATCGTGGCTGTGAGCGCACCGCACCGCGGCGAGGCTTTCGACGCCTGCCGCTTCGCCCTGGACCGCATCAAGGAACTGCATTCCCTTTCGCTCATCGAAATCGGCCCATGACCCGGGCATCGAGGTAGAAACATTGGCGCATCTGATTGACAGCGAAATCCGCGAACAAACAGTGTGGCGGCGCACGCACCGCCCCGAGGAATATCTGCCCGATGTCATCAGCTACATCGCCGGGGAAATCGGCGTGAACCGGCGCGTGCTCATGCCACTGGCGCCTGTGGCCGGCGGCATTCTTCGACGCTGGGACGACGCCGCGACCGAGTTCACGGAATACATCTTTCACCACGACGGCAGACGCGTCATGCGCACATATTTTCTTATCCGCAACTATTCCAACAGCGCCGTGTATGCGATGATCGAGAAGACACTCAAGATTATCGGCGTGGGCAAATCCGTGAAATCCGGCGCCAGCAACGGCACGGACTTTGCCTGGGTTCTGCTTGGCGGCGTGCTGAATGACTACGCGGCCCGAGCCGGTGTGTCCCGCGCATCCACGGAGCGGCTGCTCGATTTCCGGTTGCGCAACAGTGACTATAACACCGTGACCACCTGGTATCCCGAGTGCGTGGAAATTGCAAATCTCGTGACAGGCCGCGTGGAATCGCTCGAACTGCCGTCAGCGGACATAAACCGCATCGTGGACTGGGCGCTGGAATACCACCAGTCGAAATTCCGCCGCCATTACCGTCGGGTTGCGCCCGATGCGGAAGCCTGGCCGGAGTTTCTGCCCCTGCGCGAGCGCTACGTGCGCATCACAGCCAGAGCCGCGCCGACCTGCTGAACCGGATGCGGCGCACATGACCGGCATGCCAGACACACAATCACCCCCGCCCCGTCACATGGCCCCTGCTCTGCGGTTCTCCCTTGCCGTGGCCGTGCTGTTCGCAGCCGCTGCGGCCGCAGCCACATTCTTTTATTTCCGGTCCCAGGAAAACCGCTTCGCCAGCGACGACTATCTGCGAGCCAACGAGCTGTACAAGCAAGCGTTCATGGATTACCAGCGCGGCGGGCCGCAGGATTACCGCGCCGCGCGCGACAATCTTATGCAAGTCCTCCAATTGCAAAAATCGAAAACAAAATCAAGCCAGGCTGCGGACCTGCCCTATCAGGCGAACGCGCTCACGCACAACGCCAGCGGGCTGCTCGCCATTCTGTCCGCGCTGCTCGGCGAGTGCGGCGATTACGAGAAATACCGATCGCTCACGGAGCGCATCGCCGCACAGGATTGGGCCATTGATGTCATGGACAAGGTTCAGCAACAGGTGAATGACGAGGAAAAGGCGCAGCTTGTGTTTACCGCGAATCAGCAGATTCTCGAAGCAGGACTGCGCTGCAAACAGACCGGGCTGCCGGTCAAATCATTCAACGATTCGCCCATAGAAAAATAGCGGTTCTTCGGGTATGTTCAGAAGAACATCAACGGAGCAGATCCCGGCAGCGCATGCGGGCGAGGCGCGCCTGTTCCGGTGTCATGGCGCGGCCGCCGTATGCGGCCATCTCGAACAATTTTCCCAGCGCCCGGAAATGCCTCGCCCTGTCCGGAGGCAGTTCCCTTGCGATTTCCGATGGGACCGATGAGGGCAAAACAGCCACGCCGCGTTTCTTAAGCCCGCGCAGCGCGGCCGCATACTCCGCGACGATTCTTGAGTTGCTTTCAGGCAATTTACCTCCAGGCCCCCGGGCGGCCCGGTGCGACCTTAACGCCAACAGGCCGAATGCCGCCAGCGCTGCACCAGCAGCCAGAAGCGCGGCAACCGTGGCTGCTGTTTTCGGCGCGCGCTGCGCCTTTGTGCGAAGACCGGTGAACAATATGGCCAGGGATTCGCGCGCTTTGCCCGCATATTCGGAGAGAAAATACGACAGCGGCGTCATGCGCACCGCGCCGATGGGGCCTTCGGGTCCGGGCGGCGTGGGGTCAAACGGCACCCAGCCTGCGTACGGGAAATACACCTCGCTCCATGCGTGCGCGTCAGCGCCAGAAATTTCAAAGAACCCCGTGACCGGGTTGTAACGGCCGGGAGCGAACCCGGTGACCAGGCGGGCGGGCATGCCAAGGGAGCGCGCCATGAGTGTGAACGCACTCGCGTAATGTTCGCAGTAGCCCCGCCGGGAATGGAACAGAAAATACTCCACGGGGTCCACGCCGCGCGGAGCGCGGGGCGCATCGAGATCGTATTGCGCCGATTGCATCAAATCCTTGCGAATCAGCGTCAGGGCGTCGTAATTGGAGGACGCGCCCGCGGCCAGGTTTCGAGCATGCCGCTGTACGCTCGGGGGAATGCCGTCCGTGGAGCAGTATGCGGCCAGCGCTTTCGGGCAGGGTGTGTTGCCCATGCGCAACATGCCGGGATCGCGAGCCGGCACGCGCGACACGGCTGTGTACACGGTGCCCCGCCGCAGAACCGCCGCGGCGCGCATGGCCATGTTCCGGTCCACCACAACTTCGGGTACAGGGAAATAGATCTCGTCCGGTTCGAGCGCGCTGTACACCAGGTTGGGCATATCGTGCTCGAAATAAAAAGTCTGGTAGATGAATTCGTCGTTGCCGGTGTAGGGATTGGAAAAGTACGGCTTGCGCAGCGACGACACCGAGAGGCTGGACGCCGAGGCTTTGTGGCCGAGGCGCGTTCCCTCGATGTCCGTGATTTCCCACTGTCCGCTCCTGTAGCGGTCGAACACCAGGCCGCGGTAGTAATTGGCGCTTCCGGTGCGCACGCGCATGAGCAGAGTGTCCGTGAGGCGGCCGCGCGCATTCAGATCCATGCGCGGCATGAACCCGAAGTAGGGATTGCCAAAATCGAAATTCATGTCCGAAATGTCAATGTTCGAATCGCCGTCGAGGACCACCGGCCCGGAGTCCGGCAGGCGGCTGGGAGGCTCGGGATACATAATCTGGCCGCCGTACTGCTGCATCATGGTGCGCACGCGTCCGCTGACCGGCAGCCCGGCGAATGCGTGTGTTTCCAGTCGCGGCATGAGCAGGAAAAACACGGGCGCGCCCAGGGCGATGAGTCCGAGAAACACGGCCAGGGTGCGCCCGAGTTGAACCGGAGCGCCGTGCGTAACAGCGTCCTGGGACGCTTCCTGGAAGTGGTACAGCAGCAGGGTGATGAGCGACAGCAAAACGAACACGCCCAGAAACGCGCCGTACCACAGCGTGCGGCTCAACACCCCGCCCACGCACAGCAGCATGAAAGCGGACAGCACCGAATACACAAGGTCCTTGCGGCGCGGCAGGTCGAAGCTGTGCATGACCTGCATCACGATCATCAGTTCCGTGAGAATAATCACATGGTCGCGCGAGGTGAACAGCATCTGGCCCACATAATGCCAGCCCGACCACAGAATCCCGATTGAGAGGAAGATGCGCGCCCACCAGTTGGTGTACTCGCGCCGAAGATAACTGAACGCATATCCCGCGGTGATGCCAGCCAGACCCAGAACCATGGGACGGTGCAGTTCGTTGTACCACCCGGCCACGAAGATGCCCAGAGCCACGCACAGGAAGGTGAACAGGCGCAGGGGCGCGGAATGCTCGGTGTCCGGGCGGTTCGCCTTGCGGTTGATGGCTGCGAGAATTGCGTTCATGGCAAAAGCATCCGGTGCGGGTGCGTTAGTTCATGGCGTCCCGTTGCGCCTTGTCCGCGGCATGCGCGGAGTCCGTGACCCCGAAGCACATGGAAACATCCGCCGCATCCGCGGGAGTCCACTGGCCGTATTCCGATACGCCCGGCCTCTCGCGCAGTTCCGTAAGAGCGAACCATTCGAGTGCCCGCTCCCATTCGGCTTCGGACTGCAGGGTGATGGCTGGCGCGGCGGTTCCGTGAACGGTCACGGTGTAACCAAAGTCGAAGAGCAGCGCGCGCACCGCGGCCAGCCCGCGTTCGAGCATGGCCTCGAACTGCTGCTCCGCGTCCGGCGGCCAGCTTGCGCGCAGGTTGTCAATCAGAACCGATGCGCGGCCCGTGATCTTGCGCTCGCGCACTCGCACGATGGGCGCCCCCATGCGCGCTGTGAGTTTCCAGTGAATGTCCCGCAGGCTGTCGCCGGCGCTGTACTCGCGAAGGGTGTAATGGTACGGATCCGGCGCGGACAGCCGCCTCTGCGCGGGACCGGGATCGTGCAGCCCGTATTCCTTGAGCAGTTCGCGGCCCGGAGACGGCGCGAGACGGGGGTGCGTGAGAGTCTCCGCGTCCGAAACCGCGAGTCTTCGCACGCTGAAAATGCCGAGCGGCGCGGCGCACGAAATCACGAATGCGCCGGGGCCGCCGCTCCCGCGCCGCGCGCACACATATCGCACGGGCACGGAACGCGTTTCTCCCGGATCCAGCACCGTGAAGAAAACACCTCGGGGTACAAACTGAAAATCCGGGTTCGCGCATTCGATGCGGATCATGGCGCGCCGCGCGCGTGCGCGGTTCGCAACCGTGAGCGTGGCGCTGCACACCGCGCCGCGTTCGGTATGGCGCGGCAGCTCCATGGCCGCGGACACGCCGCGAACCATGGCCATGGGGAAAAAAACCGAGACCGCGGCCACCATGACAAACAGGGCGATGACCACGAATAGCCATCCGGCCTGGATGTTGGACGCAATCAGATACAGAACGCCGAGCCACAGAACGATGAAGGCCAGGCGGGCGAACCGGCCGAGCCTGGATGCCATGTGTATGATGCCGAAGTTCATGTGTCCAGGGGGCCGCGCGCGCCGGTCACGCGTTCATGGGCACGGGCATGCGGGACAGGATGCCGGAGATCACGGCCTGGTTGTTGTTGAGATTGAGGCGCGTGGCCGCGCGCAGAATCACGCGGTGCGCCAGCACGGGTGCGGCCAAGGCCTTTATGTCCTCGGGCGTGACGAATTCGCGGCCCCGGAACAGAGCGCGCGTCTGCGCGGCGCGCATGAGCGCCAGAGATGCGCGCGGGCTGGCGCCGAGCAGGATTTCCTCGCTGCGCCGCGTGGCGTTCACGATATCGAGGATGTAGTTCATGACTGCCGGGCTGACATGCGCCTCGCGCGCGCGGTTCGCGATGTCCAGCGCTTGCGCCACGGTGAGAACCGGGGCCAGCGCGTCCAGGGGATCGGCGCCCGCGCGGTCCCGCATGATGCGCGTTTCCTGTTCGCGCGAGGGATAGCCCATGGAGATGCTGATCAGAAACCTGTCGAGCTGCGCCTCGGGCAGAGGGAAAGTGCCCTGCACCTCCACGGGATTCTGCGTGGCGATGACCATGAAAGGCGCTTCGAGCGGATAGGTTGCGCCGTCCACGGAAACCTGGCTTTCCTCCATGGCTTCGAGCAGGCTGGATTGCGTGCGGGGCGTGGCGCGGTTGATCTCGTCGGCCAGCAGCACATTGCAGAACACGGGGCCGGGATGAAACTCGAAGGCGTCCTTTTCGTGCCTGTAGATCGTGACGCCGGTGATGTCGCTGGGCAGCAGGTCCGGAGTAAACTGAACCCGCCGCGCCGTGCCGCCGATGCTGCGCGAAAGGGCCTTGGCCAAAGTGGTTTTTCCGACGCCGGGCAAATCCACGATCAGCAAATGCCCCTGGCTGAACAATGCGATGGCGGCCAGTTCCACGGTGTCCCGCCCGCCCGCGAAAACCATCTCGATATTGGCTATGAGCGATTCGATGACTGCCGATGTGTTGTCTTTCATCATTTCATTGTAAAAACCGCTATGGAGGGTGTCAAACACGGCCTCACGATGGAGACGGGCCGTTGCTCCCATTGTCTCCGTTCGCCATCAGCTTGATCAATTCCAGCCGGCTCTTTGCGAGCAACACGCGCTCCATCATGCCGGGGTCGCGGAATATGCGGGCAATTTCCGGAACAAATTCCAACTGCTCGATGGAATTCTGGCTGGGCATGAGAATCAGAAAAATCACATGGGCCGGATTTCCGTCCGGGGAATCGAAATCAATGCCCTGTTTGGAAATGCCGACAACCACGAGAGGTTCCGTGAGACCCTTGATGTGCGCATGCGGAATGGCCACGCCGTTGCCGATGCCTGTGTTGAGCGCTTTTTCGCGCGCCCACACCGCCCCGTCCGCCATTTGCGCGTCAAACCCCTTCCTCCGGCTCGCGAACTGGGTGATTTCTTCAATAACTTCCCGATGGGTTCTCGATTTCAGATGCTGCATGAACAGCGCCCTTGAGAGAACCTCTCGCAAACGCCATGTTTTTTTCCTTTTGTCAAGACAGTATTTCATGGCGGGGCCGCTGATCACGGATGTTGCGATAGCCATGACGACCAGAGCAACGAACAGCCGGGTGCGGATGATTCCGGCGTTGAGAGCCAAAAGCCCGAGGATTATTTCCATGGCGCCGCGGGAATTCAGGCCCACGCCGATCGCCATGGAATCCCATTTGGGCATGCCCGACCATCGCGCGCCCAGATATCCCCCGGCCAGCTTGCACCCGCAGGCTATCGCCAGAACCAGAATGACGAGTCCCGCATCGAAGTGCTCCGCAAAATCCACCTTGAGGCCGATGCTCGCGAAAAACAGCGGCGCGAATATGTAGGAAATGAAATTTTCCAGAATCACCCGCGTGTGTTCGCGCAGGTTGGTGGAGTCCCCTATGGCCACCCCCACGATGAACGCCCCGAAAATCGCGTGGATTCCTATCCATTCGGTGAACGCCGCGCCCAGCAGGGTGAGAACGATGGCGAAGCTGATCACGCTGCCCGGCCACTTGGCGTATTTCTGCAAAAACGGAATGGTTTTGTGAATCAGCAACCGTCCAATCGTAAGCACGGCCGCGGCGAAGGCGAGAGTATTGAACACAATCATGGCAATGCCGTTGCCATGCGTTGGCCCCGAACCCATCATGGAAAGGATGATGGCGAACACAATCCATCCGGCCAAATCGCTGAACACGGCGGCGCTGACCACAACCATGCCCAGATCGCTCCGGTACAGGCCAAGATCCATGAGCGTTTTTGCGATGACGGGAAGCGCGGAGATTGACAGGGCGATTGCGAAAAACAGCGCGAACACAAGATTGTCCGCCCCCTCGTGACGGCCCAGCGCACGGGGAATAATCATTGCTGCGGCGAATCCCATGACAAACGGAATCACCATGCTGCTGCTGCCGATTTTAAATCCCGCGCGGCCCTGCTTCCAGATTGTGGACAAATCCACTTCAATTCCGGCCACCATAAGAAACAGAACCACGGACAGCGTGGCAACGGCATCAAGCGCAATCAGATTCGGTCCGTGCAGCGGGAACAGCAGCGCGCCCAGCTCCGGATTGAAATTTCCTAGGATCGTCGGCCCCAAAATCACGCCCGCAAGCAATTCCCCGAGCACTGCGGGCTGATGAAAGCGCTGGGCCAGTTCTCCGAGCGTCCGGGCCAGGCCAAGCATCAGCCCCAGTGCAAGAAGCATCACCATGACATTGTGCGAAGTCAGATATTCCATGCGTCCGCCAACACTATCCGCTAACTTTCATGACTTTTCAATACGGCTGATGAAACCCTGCTTGTTTTCAGTATAGCAGATGAATTGCCACGATTCACTGCTTCCCGTCCCGGATTTCGGCATGCGTTCCGCATTGTCTACGAGTTTGACAATACCTTCAGATTTATTTCCCGCTTCATGTTAAGGATGTTCCCAAGGCCGCCGATGATGTAAGAGAATGCTTTAAGTTGTTGTTTCAATGTTAACGCGCTTTTCACACACTCCTTGATTCACAGCACGAAAAGCGCGCCGGCAACGATCCGGCCGGAAAGTGACGCAACGCCGACAGCCGCGGCGGGTTCCCCATCGCGGCAGGGCAAATTTCCTTCCAGGCTTCAGCCGGGCTATGGCTGAATGGCCTGGCTTGTGTCGTTTCCGGCATGGTCATAAACACGGACATCGCCAGCATGACCGGGCGCAACGCGCTGCGCACCGCGGACCTGGATTTCCGCACGCGCATGCAGCGCTTGAGTTCGGGCCTGCGCATCAACCAGGGCGCTGACGACCCCTCTGGCCTGGCCATCTCCGAAGGCATGCGCGCGCAGATCCGCGGCCTGGACGCAAGCATTCACAATCTTCAGGACACAGTCAATATGCTTCAAACCGTGGACGGCGCGGCCGCAGAACTCCAGGACATGGTGCAGCGCATGCGCGACTTGAGCGTGCGCGCGGCCAATGAAGCGACCCTCACCGCGCGTGACCGCTCCAACATCCAGAACGAAATCCAGTCCCTGGCGAGCGCCATGCGACAGGTGGCTTTCGACCTCAAATTCAACGGCAAGGACCTCAACGGAGAACAGAAAATTGCATTCCAGTCCGAACGCACGGGCGACTCGGAAATTTTCATCATGGACGCCAACGGAAACGCGCCAGCCAACCTCACGAACATGGCCGGCAACCAGAGAAACGCGGTCCCCTCACCCGACGGCTCATTCATCGCGTTCGATTCCTTTCAAGCCAACTGGGAGGTCACAGTGATTCCCGCGCAGGGCGGCGCACCCATAAATTTGACGAATCATCCGCAGGAAGATATCTGGAAATCCTGGTCCCCGGACGGCGAGCGGCTGCTGTTCAGATCGTTCCGCGACGGCAACTACGAGCTGTACGCCGTGGAACGCGACGGCTCCAATCTGGTGAACCTTACCAACAACCCCGGCACGGACACCGTTCCCGCAGTGTGGTCTCCGGATGGCACGCGCATCGCTTTCGTGAGCCAGCGCGACGGCAACCAGGAGTTGTATGTGGTGGACAGCGACGGCGGCAACCTCACGAATCTCACACAGCACCCCGGCGAGGATTTCTGGCCCGAGTGGTCGCCTGACGGGTCCAAAATCGCGTTCCTTTCCACCCGGTCCGGAAACTACGAGCTTTATGTAATCAACGAGGACGGATCCGGACTTGTGAATGTGAGCAACTCATTGGCCGCCGACATGCAGCCAGCCTGGTCGCCTGACAGCTCACAACTCGCGTTCGCGTCTCCACGCAGCGGCTTCTGGAATGTCTATGTGGTCAACGCAGACGGCTCCGGACTCGAAATGGTCACCGACAACACGGGGCTGCTCCTGTATCCCTTCTGGTCTCCGGATGGCAAGAGCATCGGGTATACTTCCCTGCGCACCGGAGACTGGGAAATCTACTCCATAGACATCGGATCGGGCCAACCCGCGGTAAACCTCACAAATTCCCCGGGATACGATTTCGCGCTGACCAACGGCTGGCACCTGGGAACCCTGGAGCTGAATGTGCAGGCGGGTCCGGATTCCTCGCACCACTTTGAACTGGAGTTGCGGCCGTTGTCCCCACGGAGCCTGGGCGTGGCGGGCCTGCGCGTGGACACAGCCAAACGGGCCGGGCGAGCCATCGAGCTATGCGATCATGCGTTGAACGCGCTCGGAGACTACCGCGCGGAGATCGGAATCATGAGCCGCCGCGCCGGGCATGTTATTGACGACAACATTGCCGCGCGCATCAACGAAAGCGCCGCGCGCTCGCGCATTGCGGACGCGGACATGGCCGCGGAAAGCGCAGCCTATGCGCGCGCTGCGATCGTGCGCCGGTCCGCGGAGGGCATGATTGCCAATGAGCAATCCCTGCGGCGAGCCGCATTCGATTTGCTGTTTGAATCTCTGAAATAATGATTATGGAGCGGTCGAGGCCGCGATCCTCGCGGGCGGGGGCGCACCGCCGCCGCCGGTGTCTGGCTGAATGGTGAGGGTGACGGACGCAGTTCCCGCGTTCCCGGCGCTGTCACGGATCCGCGACTGAAGCTGCAACGGCGCGGACGCCTGCAAATCCCACAGGTTTAAAAGAACATATAAAACGCGGGCCGATCCGTCCGTGGCCAGGCCCACGGGTTCCGCGGCCAGGCTGATCGTGCCCGTAACCGCGGCGCTGGTTGTGCCGAGAATGCTTACGGTGTCCGTGTCCTTGTTCAAAATATACAACGCGGACAGTCCCGTGGACTGGGGCGCCGGGCGCAGGGAGAACGGCGCCTGGCTCTGCGGCCCGAGAGCCACGGTGGCGATGACCGCGCCGGTGCCCGCATTCAGAACCGTGACGGTGTCGTCGTCGAAATCCGCGGCGAACAGTCTGTTGCTCGCTGCGTCGTATGCCAGGTCCTCGGGGTTCTCGGCAAGTGACGCCAGTTTGGTTTCCGCGCCCCCGCTGATGAGATAAATTCCCCTGGCCGCGCCAAGCCCGCCCGCATAATAGACCCGCGCCGTGGCCGCCCCGTCTGATGCGATGACCTGCGGAATGTTGCCCAGGGAAACTGTGGACGCGGAAAGCGTGGCGCAATTGATGACCGACATGTTCGTGCTGTTGCTGAATATGGCGTATGCCGTGGATGTCGTCCGGTTCAAGGCCATGCCCCACGGGGTTCCGCTCACGGCCACGGCGCCGGCGTAAGCTCCCGCGGATGTGTAGGCGTAAATGTTCGCGCTGTTCTCGTACGCCACCAGAATTCTGTTCTGCGACGGGCAGGCCCTGATGATTGCGGGCTTGCCGGGCAGGGTCACTTCCCTGATGGTTGCGCCTGTGGTGAGGTTAACATAGATGAGCCTGTTGCGCGATGTGGCGGCCACATACAGGATGCCGTTTGTTTCGTCGGCGTCCACGAGATTGAGGCGGCCCGCGGATCCGCTGGAGACGCCGAATACGGGCACGGTTCCGGCCAGCGCCCCGGTGCTCATGTCGTATTTCGCCAATACGGTCCAGTACAGCGGAGATACGGTTGAGCCTGTGGATGCGGTTGAAGCGCCCGCCGTGAACAGGCTCGACAGGTCAACGGTCTGACCGCGGAATGTAAACCAGGAGAAAAAAGAGGATGTGGTGACGCCGCCCGCATCCGAATAAGAAACGGAGAGAGTTTGCGGAAGAATCGCGGGATCGGCCTTGAAAGAGGTCGTGCCCGAGGGGTTGGGAGATGTGAACTGGATGGATGGGGCGGTTGTGTCGCCGCCGCCTCCGCCACCGCCACCCCCTCCGCCGCCGCATGACGCGGCGCCCAGGGCACAGCCCAAAAGGCATAGCGTCAACAATATCATTTTTCGCAAGCCACAGGAAAACAGGAAATGCATGGGCGCCCTCTTCCCTACTGCTCCTCGTCCGGCGGCAGGGGCGGCGCAACGGGGTTCAGGGTGATTGTGGTGGAATTCGTGGCATTGCCCGAGGTTGCAATTATCGTGGCGGTTCCGGGACTGGTTCCAGCGATGTAAGTCGCCACAGCGTTTCCGTCCGAGGTAAGCGCCGCGGCGGGGGACATGGTTCCATTATCTGTCTGGAAATTGACCTGCACATTGTCGGCCACGATGCTGCCCGCGTTGTCCAGCACCCGAGCGGTCACCTGTGTGGTCTGCGTACCGTCCGCGTCCAGCTCGAATGTGTCCGCTTCCAGTTCAATGAAATAGGCGGTTCGGGATGCGCGCAGAAATGTGTTCGGGTCAATGACCTCGGAAAATTTCCATTCTCCTTCTTCATACAGGTAGTTGAACACGGCATAATTTGTGGCGCGCGACACGCCTGTCTTGTCGGTCCAGTTGAATTCCACGGACCCGGTTTTGGCCTGAATGTTCGCGTAGACATCCTGCACCGTGTACTGAATGTTCACAGTGCAGCAGCGGAACCGTTCCTCGATGGAGGTTTCCAGTTCGTTGAGATCCCGCAGATCTTCGATGTTGCTGCCGTAATCGTTGGATGTGCTTCGAATGAAGGTTGTGCGGTCTTTGTCCAGGAACGCGCGCATCATGGCGTCAAACACTTCCCGGAGCATTTCGTTGTTGGTCTTTGTGCGGTATTGAAAAATGTAAGCGTCGAACTGTTCCTCGGAGCGATTGCCCATGACATCCGTGGCGCGCGCCCTGACCTTGTAGGTCTCGCCGTCCGACGGGCTGATGTCAAAGGTCCAGTTTTCGATTCCTGACGCCGGTTCCCAGGATATTCCGTCATCTTTTGACACTTCAACGCTTTGCAGTTCGGACACATCCACATCGGCCTGGAAAGAGCCGATGGACTGCTCCTTGTCCTCGTTGTCCCGGGCTACGAATTCGAGCTTGTAAGTCAGGATGTTGCGGCCTGGAGACGCATTGCCAGCGACCCTGATGCGGCCGGACTGCATGTCCTCGCGCGTAAGCATGCTGTCTTCCTCGAAAGATTGTGCGGCCTGGTCGGCGAGGGTCACATTGTACACCACGGGCGCGTTCGGGAACTCCTGAACCACGCGGATGCTCACATCGAAACTGGTGATGTTGTCCAGCGGGGTTTCCTCATCGTTGATTTTGAGGACCAGCTTCCATTTGTCGGCGTCCGCAACAGTTGCACGGCCCGCGACTTTGATGGAATCGTCGGCGATGTTTTTGTGGGTAAGATTCAAAACCTCGCCGATGGATGCGCTGACGCCTCCGATGGTCACGGAGGTGAGAACCGGCGCGCCATCGAGCGCGGTCTTGTTGTCCCCGGAACTTACTGAAGTGGAGAAGCTCAAAGTCTTCTGCGCGGGCCCTTCCGCGGGAGTGAATGTCTGAACGGTTTCGACCTGCTCGGGCTGTTTCTGGCGGTGTTCGCCCCTGGCGATGGCCAGGCCGGCTTCGGATTCCGGGCCGTCCTGCAGCAGGCCCACGCGGGTCTGGTTCCAGTATTCGTTGAGCGCTTCCAGGGAAACCGCCTGTTGGTCGGTTTTCACGGAAACGCGCGGAGAGTCTTCCGGAACTTCCTGTTGCGAATACGTGGCGACATCGTCTTCGAACATCTCAAAGGGTTCGCCGGTTTCCCCTGCCGGGCCGAGGTCCATCATGAACGCGGGGGGAATGGTCAGGGGTTCGGCGGCGCCGTGCGGCAGCACGGTCTGCTCGCCCTCCACGGACGCCACGATGGAATACTTTTCCTCGTCCACCACTATATAGACCGTGCCCTGCGCCTGCATGCTCTGTCCGGGCAGCATGACAAGGCCCTTGTCACCCTTGAAAAGGGCTTCGCCGAAAAGCAATTCCGGCACCACCGCGGACGCATCGCCGTCTCCGGCCGAGATACTGTTGAGGCGGAACACGGAAAACGGCTGCATCCAGATCTGGTAATTCGAAAAATGGAAGACCACGGACTCGTCCTTGGCCGCCAGGATGTCGCCGTAGGTGATTTTGATGTCCTTGTCTTTGGCGTAATCAACGCCCTCGACCTGCTTCTGCCACTCCTGCTTGTCTTTCTCGCGTTTGAAGATGCCTTTATCCGCAGGGGCGTCCTGCGCGGGCGCGGCGGGTTGCGCCATAGCCGGAACGCACACGGGCGCGAGCGCAAGGCAAATGATAATTACACGGTAAAAGTTGAGGAGTCTGGTCATAAAGGTGAAAAAACCCGGCGGCCGTGAAAGCCGCCGGGTTGTATGCATGCCGTCGTTTAGCGTTCTTCGAACTGCACATCCGCGCTGATGGTGATCTCCTCGCGGACCGTGGTGGTGATCTCGATGACGACCAGACCTTTTTCGTTGCTGGTGACCTCGAGGGTCTGGGCGCCGTTCTGCAGGAAGGTGGCCGAGCCGCCCAGGTTCAGAATGTAAGTGACTGCGCCGTTGTAGGCCTTGCCGTTTTCCAGGAACTGAACCGTGACGGTTGCCTTGGCGCCGGGCTGAAGGGTCGGGGGATCGATTTTGATGTTGAGATCGTAGATGGCGTTGCCCGCGTCCAGCGCGCCCTCGATGCCGCCGGCCAGACCGGCTTGCAATTCATCAGCGGGAATCTGGCTGGCGTTGGCCGGGCGCGCCGCGCCCTGCTTGACTTCGGTGCGATGGTTCTGGCGCACGGCCACCTGGTAGGCGGGATCGTTGCGCTGGTGCACGGCCACTTCACCCTCGAACACATCGAAGGTGCTGTCCGTGGACTGTTCCACTTCGGTGGAGAAATAGGTGCCGCGCACGCCGGCCACTGCGGTCGGGGTGCCCACATTGAACTTGTCCCGGGCCACATCTAGCTTTTTGACCTTGTTCCAGCTCTTGCCCACTTCCACATCCATGCCCGTGTCCTTGCCGCGCAGCGACCGGTTCAGTTTTTGAATGGTCAGCGTGGACAGGGAGGTGAGCTGGTTGATGGAACCGTCGTCCAGCTTGATGACGACCTTGGATCCGGACTTGGTGCGCACAATGTCGCCCTCGTTCAGAACCATGCCTTTGCTCGCCGCAACCCATTTGGATGTGCCGTTTTTCTTGACTTCCACGGTGCCGCTCATGCTCTCGACCGTGGCTCGCCGCGTGCTCAATGCTGTGAGGTTCATGGCATAGACCACAAAGAACCCTGCTACAAGAGCCAGAGCCAATCCGATCTTTTTGTAATTGGTTTTCATGAGAATCTCCCCCTCCGGGTTTTTATCATGTTCTTTATAACGATACAATGAACATATAAGTCCATTTGTTTCATTATTATCTATTATACTCCTGTTCAAACCAAAAGTGAAACTTTTTTGTACGGAAAAATCTTACGGATTTCGCGCCACCCGCCCGTCTCTTTATAAATACTGAAATCGCTCAAAAACATCAGTAAAATATGGCATATTTGAATTGGTAATAAGTCTCGTCGTAGAGGATGAAATTGTTGTACATCATTTCAAAGTTCATTTCTGTGTTGGTGTCGGGGTTGACTTTGCCCCAGCGCAGCTTCGTGGTTGTGCGGTCCAGGGTCGGCTGAACCTTGTTGATGTACTCCTGGGCCACACGCATGTCGCTCCAGTCGGACAGCTCATACGCAATCGTGAATACATTCTTGGTTTCCGGTCCGAAGACATTGTTGTTGAGCTTGGTGAGAGAATACAAAAGTTCCGTGCGTTCGTAAACCGGTGTTCTCAAGTTCAGAGTGAGCAGGCGTTCCATTTCCGGATCGCGCAGATTGCGCAGCTTTCGCTCTTTCTTGTACCCAATCTGCGAGCGCACGCTGCCGAACTCGTGGCGGATATCCACTTCGTTGGAGAAGGTGTCTTTGAACGAATCTCCTTTATCATAATAGGTAAGCCGGTAGCGGTATTCGAGGGTTGTGGTGGGCCTTTCCGGGAACGGCAGATATTTGACGATCACGGGAACGGAAACGGTGTGGCTTCCGCCGTCGCGGAAGGTTCTGCGCCTGAAGCCGAGCACCGTGGTCATGCGCCTGCTGTTTTTGTATTGCAGGGAGGTGTTGAACTCCACAAGCCCGTTTGACGCGAATCCGCCTTCGGTGCGGAAGTTGGAACCGACGCTTTCATATTTGGCCGTGGCGTAGGCTTTGTCTTTTCTCCAAGTGGCTTCGAGGCGGTAGGCCATGGCGTCGGCCAGGTCGGTGTACCGGCTCTGCGCCCATTCCATTTTGGTTTCGCCGTAGGCGTATTTCTTGCTGGCGTCTATTCCGAACAGGCCGCTGCTGGTGTCCACGCCGCCGCGCACGGTATTCATGTGGGTGCCCACATAGTGCGCGCCCCAGGACATGCCGCTCGGGGTCACGCTCTGGTAACGGATACCGTAAATGTCTATATTTTTCCCCGCGCGCGGGGTTTTGAATTTGCCGCCGAACAGGTGATAGGAGTTTCCGGAACCGATCTTGTTCTCGAACTCTCCCCCGTACAGGCGCTGTCCGGTGAGGGAGTATGTCGTGTACTTGGGATTGATGTCGTACATGGACAGGCGCTTGGACTCGTCCTGGAGCGAGACATTGAAATTTTTGAGCATGGTGAAGGACTCGGAGTCGTCGCCGTCGCTGGTGCCTTCCATGCGCATATTGACATTAAGCGACGGGAAGGTGAACCATCCGCGGCCCGGGCGGCTGTTCATGGCGGTCTGGGAGCGCACGCCGAGGTTGTAAATATAGGCGTTGCGGGGCCGCTGCGAACTGGAATCCTTGTCCCCGTCCACGGACATATTCTCGAATCCGTACATGATGTTCCAGGCGTACTCGAAACCGCCCTGGAACGGTTCATCTTCGGACTGTTCAGCGGCGAGCTGCGCCCCGGCGTCCGGCGCGGCGCCGTCCGGCCCTGTCATGGAACCGGCGCGCGCAGCGGTTTC
>JAGUYV010000047.1 GCA_020061125.1 bacterium
CGGCTGCCGCGGACTCCAGCCCCGGCGCCAGCGCCCTGTGCAGGGCCTTGGCCAGGCTCTGCGCCTGTTCGCAGCCCGGATCCGTGACCAGAATGGCCGAGGGCGCCCATCCCGTGGCGTAGGATTTGCGCGCGGCGCGGTCATACCATCCGCGCGGAGATGAGACCTCGAGCCACGAGCCGCCCGCGCGCTCCATGGCCTGCCCGGTTGTGGCGATGCACTCCCCGGGTTGCAACACTCCGATCTCCGGCCCGAAATTCCCCGGCTCGGACCGCACCGCGAAAAAGTCTTGCTCCATCTCCACTCTCATGTACTGGCGCATCGGGGGCTGCGCGGCCGGGGGCGCAAGCGCGCACACGCACCATATCAGCGTGATAAAGAACACAGTTGCGGAAACGGGCCGTCGCATCAATCTCCATCCGTGTGCGCCGCAGAGCGCGGCTCGGCATTTCTTACTATAACCGGGGATTGATCCGTGAACAAGCCGAGGGCGCGGCGTCATGAAAACAGCGCGCGATAAACCAGAAAGCAGCCCGTGCCCGATATCATGATGATGATGGCGATGGGAACAAGAAATTTGTAAATGCCAGCGAATTCCGCTTTGAAAAAGTCCTTGGTCAGAACCAGACACAGGTGCACGGGGCTTAGCATCATGCCCATGTAGCCGAAGGTGTAGGCCAGTGTGAGATACGCCAGGCGCGTGTCGGATCCGGCCACGGAATCGGGCAGCAGGGAAATCACCAGAGGAAAAGACGCGCCCACGAACCCCACGGCCAGGCCCAGCACCATGCCGGACACAAAAGGCAGGGCCGCAATCACAACCACAACCGGCACGCGGTAGGCTTCGAGATCCGTCTGCACGCCCGCGAATGCGTTGACCGCCACAAGCGTGTCGCGGAACACCATCACTCCCATGGCCAGCAGCACCATGGACCCCATGCCGCGCACGGCCAGCAGGCGCGCCGTACGCACTGCGCCCAGCCGGTGGCGCACCGCCACCCATGCAATCCCGAGCGCGATGCCCAAAATCACCGGCCAGTACTTGGCCGCCGTGGGAGTAAGACCGGAACGCTCAAGCGCCGCGCCCGCGCCGAAAATCACCACGATGGTCACAATAATCGAGCTGCTCCGGTTGAGCGCGCTGGACAGGTTGCCGTTGCGCAAACCGTTCCCGGACGGCGAGGGCTGTCCGTCCGCGGGAAACGACGGCCGCAGAATAATGAAATACCCGGCGGCCACGGCCACGGCGGTCAGCGGAAGGTGCAGGGCCGCCAGTTTCCAGGCCGACACCCTGAAAAGGCTCGACGCAACGATGATTCCCGGATACAGCGGCCACCAGTATTCCCAGATGTGGCGGAACCAGTAATTCACGGCGGCTTTCTGCTCGGGAGTCTGGCCGCCCCCCGGCCCGCACGCCGCCTGCACCATGGGCGCGCTGAAAATGGCGCCGCCGGGCATGGGCAGAAGCCCGATGAGCGCCGGAAGCGCCGCGCCGCTCACCATGCTGCGGCCGAACAGGCGGCTGAACGACTCCACAATCCCGTTGAGTATGCCAGTCTTGTCCAGCATGTTGCTGTAACCGAGGATGAGCGCCACCACCGCGTAAAGGAACAGCGTTTCCTGGGCCACGGCAGACCGCGCCATGATGCGCAGCGTGTCCCACGCGCCTGCGCCGAACCACAGCCCCGCACCCAGGGACACCGCCAGCAGCGCCGCATACAGAGGTGCGCGCGCGCGGTACAACCCCATGATGCACCCGAACAGAATCAGAATTTTGAAAAGCGCCGGAACGCCCGCAATCGCTTCCATGACTTTCCATGTTATAGCAAATCCCCGCACGGCTTCACACGAAAAACGCCGCGCACAAGCGCAGGCGCAGCATGCGCATCGTTTTAATGAAATTACCGCGGATTAAAGGGATAGCGCAGCAGGTTTACGCGCGCGAAAGATTGACCAACACTTCCAGCGCGCCGTGTTCCATGATGTAGGTCACATGCAGAAACTGTGTCTTCTGGTTGAATCTGATGGAGCGTCCGTAGGACACGGAGTGGGATACATTGCAGAAGTAGCCTTTGTTGACGAGCTGGTCTCGCGCTTTCTTGGAAATCCGCAGCGAAAACTCGTCCAGAGAACTGCGCGCCATCTGGTCCATGGTGTCCACCATGATGCCCATGAGGCAGCAGGACGCGAACTTGCAGGCCACAGGCTCGGACATGCCGAATATCACCGCGCCCTGCACACCGCCGGAAATGCGAAGCAGCGCGGACACATCGTACTGCACCAGATCGGTCTCCACCAGCTTGAGGTCACCCTTGGATGACGGTTTGTTGCCCAGGGAAATGAGTGTTTCCTGGAAAGCCACAAGAAACGGATTCACGAATTCCGCTTCAACATCGCGCAGGTGGAGTTTGCAGAGCAGGTCGTCGGTCATGCGTTTGTTCCGTAATTATATCAGCCGGACACAAAGATACAACAGCAAATTGCGGGTTGTTGAAACTATGGTTGATTCACAATGCAATGCTCGCGGCGCGTGCGTTACTTGTGGCCCCAGTACAGATCCGGCTCGATGCGAACCTTTCTGGAATCGTAAGGATTCGCCGCGGGATCCCAGGCGTCAATCCAGCGGTAGGGCGTTTCTTCGAGAAGCCACGGCCAGGCCGTTGCATTGTGCCATGTGTCCGCGGCCTTGATGCTGTACATGACGCCCTCGTGCGTCAGCGGCAGGTCAATCCTGTATACATCGGTTCCTGCCGGTTCCATGTCCTTTTCGACCCAGGGGTATTGCGTGGGCAGGGGCTTGAACGCGATTTTCACTTCCTTGAGCGCGCTGTCGTCCCGCACCTTCACGGTAATGCGTGCGGTTGCGCCGTAGTCCAGAACCTCGACATCCTGAAGCGTGACCACGGGGCGCGCTGTGTCTTCCATGAACTGCACGGTCACGAATTTCTGCTTTTCCATTTTATCAATACGCTTGAGTTCGTTGGTGATGTTCTTTGCGTCGTTGTACAGATAGTCCTCGATGTCGAACTGGCCCGCGGCTCGCTTGAGGGGTTTGCCCGAAGGGTAGCGCGCCTTGAGATCGTCCTTGTGCGCGTCAATGTAGTATTCGATCTGCCCGGTGGCGTGCTCTCTGGGAATGTAATATTCGAACAGGTTTTCGAAATCCACCGGCTTCATGGCCTTTTCGATCCAGGGAGCGTCGCCGCCAGCGGGGCGGTAGTGCAGCACGGGTTTCGCGCCGATGTGCAGCACGGAGGCTGTTATGCGCAGGTACTCGCCCGCGGGAGCGCGATATGCGGGACGGTGCCTGATGGCCGGTTCGGTTCCGGCCAGGGCCTGCTCCAGCGCCTTGTCCATTTCCTCGATGTCCTTTTGAAGCGATGGCTGGAGTTCGCGCCAGGTGAAGGTGGGTTTGTCCACGAAGCGGCGGATGCGCAGGGTGTCGAGAATTTGCCCGTAGTGCGTTTCCCCGGTTTCACTCAATTTGTCCCATGATTCGTGTGCTTTGGCGGTGAATTCGCGCGCTTTGGTCAAGTCCGCCAGATCATTGGTTTGCATGAAGAACCCGAAATGCGTTGCCGCCCGGATTTTGTTGCTGTAGTAATGCGCCAGGGCCGAGAGGCAGTCGAGTTCGATGAGCAGATCCTTGAACTCGGAACTTTTCTCTGCATCGAGAATTTTTTTGGCGCGTTCGGCCGCGGCTGCGGCGCCGGCAGCATGCCTTTCGAGCAGGTTCGCGGTTTCGAACGGCCCGAGCTTGGAATCGCGCAGAGCGCCGTCGAACAGGGTCCAGCGCACGAATTCGTCAATGGCGCGGATGCTGTGGAAATCGAGAGGGGTGTTGTTCATGAAGTCGAACAGGCTGCCGCCGGTTTCATATTCCGGAGCCATGTTGCGGTGGTCCGGGCCGATGCAGCGGTAGCTGTAGATGAGGGGCACGATGCGGCTCATGTGAACCACGGTGTTGTAAATATCGGCCGCGGCGGCCTCGCCGAAGCGCTGCGTGAACCGGTTGAGCCACACGGTTTCGGGCGTGGACGGATCATACGCCATGCGTCCCCACACCATGTACCAGAACCAGTTGCGCTGGTGGTCCCAGGTGAAGTAATCGAACTGCGAGGGATCTTTGTGGAAGTGGTCGGTCATGGGGTAGTAGCTGGTCATCGGCTCCATGGAGAACCCGGCGCCTTTTCCGAAGCGCACGCTTTTCATGGTGCGGGACGCGAACTCGGGGTCGCCCCAGCGGAACAGGCGGTGCGTGCCGTTGGAGCGGATCTGCCACAGAATTTTGTAGTTGCGCGGCTGGTTGGTGTAGTCCTCCCAGGTGTAGGACGGGGCTGCGCCCTTGCGATTGCTGGTCATGGCGTGGTAGGGCAGACCCAGTTGCTCGCCGTTGTATTTGATCTCGATGTAGAACCGTCCCGGGTAGGCGTCGGCGATGCTGCGCGTGTGGAACGGATTGGCGAGCCACGAGCGGGTGAACAGGTTGATGCGGCGCGTGGCGTTGTCCACGCCGCGGATGTAGCTGTCCTGGAAGAACTCCTCGGGGCGGCCGCTTTCGCCGATGCGGAATCCGAGCATCCACATGTCCGGCACGCTGTCAATCATTTTCGTGGCCATTTCCGCGGTATAATCGGCCAGGTCCTGGGTGGAAGGCTCCATGTCCTCCTTGTCCGCGCTGGTGAGCCGCCAGCTCGCGTGGTAGCTCATGAGCGAGGTGCGGATGCCGCGCTCTTTGGCCATGACCACGATTTTCTTGAACATTTCGAGATTCTTCGCGGCCTGGTCCGAGTCTATGCCCACATCCGGAAATTTATCGCTTTTCAGCATATACAGGTAACAGTTGGGGAAGAAAGTGCTGATCAGTTCGTACATGGCGTGGATGTCGAGCAGGTTGTAGCGGTCGTAGGAAAGTTCGTCGAGATAGGTTTCCCAGAATTTTTCGTCATAGTACCATGATTTCGGGTCGTTGAAGGCTTCGGTGTGGAAGAAGGGGTTCACGGCCCGGATTTCCATGGCCGGGGTATGCACGCCCGAGGGCACGGATGAGGCCAGGAACGCCGGATTTTCGGCCATCTGCAGCAGGTCCGCGATTTCGTATGCCGCGTACATGGCGCCCACGGCGTCCGTTCCCGCGGCGTAGATGAACGGAGGTTTGGAATAGAGCACGAACGATTCCGGGGTTTCCGGGATTTCCAGGCCTGCGTCCTCGATGATGGCTTTGAGCCGCCTGTTGCCGTGCGCCACGTCCAGAATCACGACGGGGTTGTTGCCGAGCGGATCCGCATTCTTTGCGTCCACCACGGACATGCCCATGTTCTGCGCCGTGCGCGCGAGATACGCGGCGCCGTGCCGCAGGGGCGCTTCCTCGCCGTCTGTGTTCGACAGAAACAGAATGGCCGCTTGCGCCGATCCCGCGAACAGGATGCACAGCGCGGCGGCAAGTGTTGCGAAAAATGTGCGTTTCATGGTCGGGTCCCTCCAGGGCCGTTTTCCGGCATGGGAATTCTATCGCACGCCGCGTATTGAATTCAAGCGGAAAACCCCGCATAGATATAATGGACACTATATAAAAGGCGCGAACGGAGTCCGCATGGACTGGACGCTTGTTTACAATGTGATCACCATTCCCGTGGTGAACGCTTTCGTGGGGTGGATCACCACATACCTCGCGATTTTGATGATCTTCCGTCCGCGCGAGCCAAAAAAAATTCTCGGGTACACCATCCAGGGCATCGTCCCCAAAAAGCGCCACATGATCGCCATGAGCATCGGCCGCAGCGTCGAGCGCAATATGATCAACATGGACGATTTTCAGGAATTGATTGACAAAGTGGACCTGGAGCGCGAAGTCGGCAAGATCGTGGACAAGTATGTGGATGAGAAATTCGCGCATGCCAGCGAGAAGTCGTTCGTGGGCCGCAGCTACAACGCGGCTCTGGGCGCGATCAAGGCGCAGACCAAGGCCTATCTCACCACGGAAATTCAGAAAAACGCCAACGCGGTGATCAAGTCGTTCGTGGACCGGCTCGAAACCGAGTTCGATGTGCAGGCCATTGTTGCGGAAAAAATCAACGGATTCGATCTCGAAACTCTTGAAGATGTTGTGTTTGGCTTCACCAAGGCGGAATTCAAGTTTCTGGAAATCATGGGCGGCGTGTTCGGGTTTGTGATCGGGCTTGTACAGGCCGCGATTCTGGTTGTGATGCACTACACATGAGTTATCACCGAGGCTCCGCGTCCCCGCAGGGATTGGTTTCCATTCCCAGATTCAGCTTCTCACTGACATAAAGACCGAGAAGCAGGGCCGCGAACAGGCCCGCACAGACCCAGCCGAACACATCACCATATTTCGTATAAAATGTCGTGTCCGTGCGGGCATAAAGCTCTCCGTGGATGTTCTGTGGCTCGAACAGGCTGGAAGAAGCGGCGACTCGGCCTTGGGGGTCAATGATGACCGTGAGGCCGGAATTGGACGCCTGCGCGAGCCAGCGGCGGTTTTCCACGGCGCGCAACTGCGCCAGCGCCACATGCTGCGCGGCCGCGGGCGAGTATTTGAACCACGCATCGTTTGTGACCACAAGCAGCATTTCCGCGCCTCGCCGCGTCATGCCGCGCGCGATGTGCGGCGCCATGCTCTCGAAGCAGATCAGCGGACCGACGCGGCCGTGCTCGGTCTCGAATATGTGGTACCGGGTTCCGCGTTCCGTGTCGTCCTGGTACACGGCGCGGTCGAACCACTTGCCGAGCGCTGGCACTTGCGATAACTCACGGCGCCAGGGGATGAACTCGCCGCCGGGGACAAGCTGCATTTTGTCGTACCGGCCCAGATACCGACCGTCGGGCGCGATGCCGATCACGGAATTGTAGTTGCCGATGAACACGCCGGAGATGAGCGTGGCGTCCGCCATGTCCAGCAGCATCGCGGTTTCGGGCCGGGGTGTCATGTCCTCCTGCAGCAGCCACTGAACGGGCAGAACGCTCTCCGGCCACACGATCACATCGGGCCGCGGATCGTGTTTGGACGCGGTCATGGCCATGCTCCAGAACACGCGCTGCATTTCATCCAGCGAGGCGATGATGCCGCCCTCGATGGCCTCGTGCTTTTCATCCTGCGCGAAGCTGGGTTGAACCATGGCGATGCGCATGGGATGGCGCCGGGGCGGTTCTCGTTTCGACAGGGAATGGGCGCCATATCCCACGGCCATGGCGAACAGCGCGCCCGTGACAAGGAACGAAATTCTGTAACGCGCGCCCTGGCCCGACAGAGTTTTGTAAAGCACGAGGTTGCATGTGACAACCAGAAACGAAATTCCATACATGCCGGTGAGGGACGCGATTTGCATCACGGCCGTGTTTTTCGCCTGCGACACAGCCAGTGACCACCACGGGAACGCGAACGAGCCGCGGGACATGAGCAGTTCGAGCGCGGCCCAGCCCAGCGCCGGGACGAACAATGCGACGGGCGAACGCCTGTCCAGCGCCCACCCTGCGGCCAGGCCCCATGGAATGAAAATCACCGGGATTACTATCACGAAAATCAGATAGCCCACCCACGCCGGGGAACGCGCGTGGCAAAACCAGTAAAAGAGCAGGCCGAAAAAGAACACGCCGAAGAAATAGGATATGAGCGCGCGGGCGCGGGCGCTGCGGCCGGAGAGCGCGAAAAACAGGGGGGCCAGGCCAACCCAGGGAAGCAGGTACAGGTTGTAATGGGGGTACCCGGAAACCAGGGCGAGGGCGCTCAAAGGCGGCGCGGCCATGGGCAGGATGCACTCGAAATGCCGGGATTTCAAACCGAAGTGATTCCCCATTCGGCGAATGCTTTTTCCTGCGTGTCCGCGAAAACGATGAGATTGTCCACTCCGAGGGCTTTCATGGCGTTTAAGGGGGCGTTCTGAACGCCGGTTACAATGATTTGCTGCTTGGTGCGCGTGGTTTTGTAATACATGGTGACGAGCGTGCCGATGCCCGTGCTGTCAATGAACTCGACTTTGGAGATGTCAATGATTACGCGCTTGCGCTTGATGCGGGTAAAGATTGAAGTAAGTTCCCCGTGGTTGGTGTAATCAATGTTTTTGGTTTTGGCCTCAATCACGAACACGCCTTCGCGCTCGTCCGTCACGAAATCGTGGTTCATGGGGTGCCCGCACCGGCTGCAGAAGTTGTTTGTGCTTGGAACGACGTGCCCGCAGTTGCCGCAGAACATGGCCGCTTCACCTCGCAAGGGGTTGTGCAATAAGAAATCTATGGCAAATTCATTATACCGTATCCGTCAATTGTGATCGAGTGTGTTTTGGGGGCGCCGCAATCCGGGTCCGGCCGCGTCCGGTTTCGTGGAAATATCCAGCGGGACATAGTAGTATTTACAGCATTGGGTCCCCCGCCTCAACGGGAGCAACTTTTCGAAAAGGAAAGGCGGTTTTGCACATGACGGAGAACGCTTCGGCCAACTGGGGCCGGTTCGTCAAACCAGAGATGCACACGCTGCTGAAAGCGCTGCGCCTGGATGTGGCGTATCATCGCGCGTCCGGCGATTACATGTATTACTTTAATGGAGTGGGCGAAGAAGTCAGGGTCACGGATTTCGCCGGGGGCATGGGCGCCACGGTTCTGGGACACAACCACCCGGAGATCAGCAAGGCGCGCCTGGATGCCATGAGCGCGGAAACCCCCATGCACGCGCAGGGGTCAGTGCGCACGGCCGCGGGCGATCTGGCCGCAAAACTCGACGAGCTGTTTCCCGGCAAGGAGCCGCGAATCACAGTATTCACCAATACGGGCACGGAAACCGTGGAGTGCGCGCTCAAGCACGCGGAATTCAACCGCGTGCAGAAACTCGCGGCCCTGGGACGGCGCATCTACCGCAACTGCAATGAGATTCGCGAGTATTACCGTCTTCATCACGATGCGCAGCTTCCGCGCGCGTACCGCGAACTAGACATCGAAACGCTGATCGGCGACATCATGGCGCAGCTCGTGACTCTGCGATCCCTGCGGCCGGTGGTTATCGCAGCCGAGCGCTCGTTTCACGGAAAAACCACGGGTTCGCTGCGTATCACCGGCAACCCGGCATACCGCGAGGCCTTCGCCCTGTTGAGCGGCATCGAGGCCCGCTTCGTGAAATACAACGACGCGGATGACCTGCGCCGCGCGCTCGAAAAATCCTATGTGGGCGTGAAATTTCTGGAACACCGCAACGGCGCCATCCGCGTCACCGAGGAAAAATTTCTGAATGTCGCTGCGTTCATCATGGAGCCGGTACAGGGAGAGGGCGGCATCCACATCGCGTCCAAGAGCTACATGAAGGCTGTGGAAAAGCTGCGCGCCCGGCATGGTTTCGAGTGGGCGCTGGACGAAATTCAATCCGGCATGGGCCGCACGGGCCGCCTGTTCGCATTCGAGCATTCAGGCGTGGACCCGGACAATATTGACTATGTGCTTTTGAGCAAGGCGCTGGGCGGCGCGCAGACCAAGATCGGCGCCATGATGGTTCGCAAGTCCATCCACGACGGCCGCTTCGGGCTGCTGCACACCTCCACTTTCGCCGAGGATGAAGAGTCCGCAATCGCCGGACTCAAAAGCCTTGATATTCTCACGCGCAACAACGCGCGCCTGGTGCAGGGCGCGCAGGAAAAAGGGCAGTATCTACTTGGCGAACTCGAAAAGCTCAAGGAAAAATATCCGGAAGTCATCAAAGCCGTGCGCGGCATCGGGCTGATGGCGGCGGTGGAGTTTGCGCTCTTCAGCGATAATTCGTCCCTGTTCTTCAACCGCAGCGGCGCGCAGGGCGTGTTCGGCTCCCTGCTCACCGGCTACCTGTTCCACGAGCACCGCATCCGCACCACGCCGCCGCTGAACGCGCTCGTATCCCACGCCCCGTACAATCTGATCCGCATCGAGCCGTCCCTATACATTTCCAGAAAAGAGATTGACCGGCTCATCCACGCCCTGGACTTGGCGTGCGAAATGGTGACAAAATGCAACGCATACATGTTCTCGAAGTACATCGTGAATCTCGAAACGCCCGGGCACACGGGCGAGATTGAAGATTTCTCCAGGCCGGTTTACACACCGCCGGACGACCCGGCGTTCAAGAACGCGCGCCGCATGACTTTTCTCATCCATCCCCTGGACATACATCAGGTCATGGAGGAGTTCGACCCGTCCATGAACCGCTTCCGCAAGGATGTTGACGAGGAAACGGGTTTGAGCGAACGCGAACGGTACTGGGACATGCTGGCCCCGCTCATGGAGTCGTTCGTGTACCGGATCGTCAATGTTAAGTCGCCGCGCACCGGGGACAAGGTTCATGCCAAGTTCATCGCGTTCCTGTACACCACCAAGCAGATGAACCAGTTGCGCCGCAAGAATCCGCAGGCCCTGGTTCAAGGGGTGCAGAAAGCCGTGGATCTGGCCGCATGCGAGGGCGGCGACATCGTGGGCCTGGGAGCGTTCACCTCCATCGTCACGCACAACGGCCTGGACCTGGACGACACCTACATCCGCATCACAAGCGGCAATTCCTACACCACGGCCCTGATATGGCAGTCCATTCTGAAAGCCGCGCAATACATGGAAACGGACCTGAACGCATGCGTGGGCGCAGTGGTGGGCGCGGCCGGAAACATTGGCAGCGTGACCGCCAGCCTGTTGAGCGAGGACATTCCGAAAATTTATCTCATCGGCCGCGGCCGCCCGGGCGTGCTCAACGACATGCGTGACGTGGCCCGCACCATCTATGCGGACGCCGTGGACATCATCCGCACCACGCCGCCCGAAAAGCTCAAGGGCCTGCCCGCGGCTCTGGCGCGCGATCTGTTTCTGCCCTACATGGCGCTGAACTCGCGCGAATTCCGATTCAATCCCGAGGCCATAGACGATTTTATCAAGAAAAATTACAAAGGCCGCGACGCGCGCATCGCCAATCTGATCAAGTCCGTGTTCTACCGCAGGCCCGACGAAAACATCGGAGACAGCGTGTACGAGGCCGTACGCATCAAGCATGTGCGTGACCCGTATCTGATTCCGACCACGAACATTGAGCGCGGGCTGCGCGAGGCGGACATTGTGGTGTCCGCGGTGAGCGCGCACACGCAGATCATAGACACGGCCTGGATCAAGCCCGGCGCCATTGTGAACGATGTGAGCCTGCCGCCGAGCATCTCAATCGAGTTGTACAGGAACCGGCCCGATGTGCTCGCCATACAAGGCGGTATCGGCCATCTGCCCGAGTACCTGGACCTGGGCATCCCCGGCCTGGCCGTGGGCGCGACTCTCGGGTGCATGGCGGAAACCTTCATCCTCACCATGATGAACATGATTGACAACTACAGCTTCGGCAAGATCACGCGCCAGCAAGTGGTCAAGATCTGGGAAGCCGGCCGCATCCTCGGCTTCGGCCTCGCAGCCATCAAGTACAAGGACATGAAGCTGACCCGTGAAGTGGCCAGGCAGGTGAGGGGGAAGTAGGCTTGGCTGGCTGTCGGCATCCGGCGTCCGGCTTTCGGATTTGATTTGTGTCACAACCCGGGTTTTGCCCGTATTGTGGATTCGTGATGTTTTGATGCTGTAACAGAGTTTGCATCAAAGGCGTTTGTGTCATTGAAAATTTGTTGCGTGTGTTTTAAATGTGTGAATATGATGGAGAGTGATAGTTGAAACTCGAATTGAATGAGCCGACATGCCAAGAAACCACAAAAATCTAAAAGCATTTCAATTATCTCATGACTTGGCAATAGAGATTTACGCGGTCACGAAGACATTCCCAAGACAGGAGGTTTTCGGTTTAAACAATCAGCTTCGGAGAGTTGCAACATCTTTTCCATCCAATATTGTGGAAGGATGCGCCCGGCGGACATTGAAAGATTATCTGCACTTCCTGTACATCGCTTCCGGATCCTTGGCGGAAGCCGGATATTTTATTGAATTGTCGCACGAGCTTGGACATCTGGGACGGGAGGTTTTTGAAAGACTGAACGAAAGACACAATCATTGCGCGCGCACATTGCAGGCTCTGATTTCATCATTGGAGAAGAAAGATTGTTGAAAGCGCAAAATCGCTTCGGAAAAGCTCGAGCGATTCGTGGACTTCGCAATGGCACGATGCGAAACATACCAGCGGTCACACGCAGCAAACGGAGATGAAATTTTAGTCCGGAAGCCGGAAGCCGGAAGACGGATCCCCGGAGGACATCATGAGCATCATAGGAGTCATTCCCGCGCGGGGCGGAAGCAAAGGCCTGCCGGGCAAGAATGTGAAATCCATAGCGGGCAGGCCCATGATTCAATGGATCATCGAGGCCGCGCTCGCCGCGAAAACCCTGGACCGGGTGTTCGTGTCCACGGACGGTGACGACATCGCGGCCGCGGCGCGCGAGGCCGGGGCAGAGGTCATCCGCCGCCCGGACGAGATTTCCGGCGACACTGCGGCCATCGAGGATTCCCTGCGCCATGTGGTGCGCACCCTCGAAGCCCAGGGCGAGCGCATCGAGATCATGGTTCTGATGCAGGCCAATGTGCCGATCCGCAAACCCGGCTTCATTGACGAGGTCGTTCATGCGCTACAGGACTCGGATTTCACATCCGTGGTCTCGGCGTGCGAAGTCAAGCAGCGGCCCGAGTGGATGAAAAAGGCGCAGGACGGCGTGCTGGTTCCGTTCATGGAATGCGCGTGCTACCGCAGGCAGGAGCTGCCCGACCTGTATGTCATAGACGGCGCCGTGGAGGCCATCCGCCGCGATGTGCTCATGGGCACGGAAGGCAAATCCGGCGTTCATGTGTATTTCGGAGAGCGCATGGGGTTCCGCGTGCAGGAAGCCCTGTACAGCATGGATGTGGACAGCATTGACGATTTCAACATCATCGAGCCGGTGCTGGCCGCGGTGAACCGCGCAAAGCCGTAACCCGGCGCGCGGCGCACAATCATATTCAATTCGCATGAAATCGTTCCGGCGGAACGGACCGGAAGGGTGTTGCGCTCCTGCAATCAAACTGTCTGGTGAAGCACACCGTTTTTACCGCCGTTCTTGACCTCGTACATGAGCGCGTCCGCGGCCTTGATCATGTCGTTTACGGACGATGGCGGATGTGAAAAGGTCACGGCGCCGATGCTGAACGAGACGGGCCATTTGTTGAACTGCATGGAGGCGTTCAGTTCCGATTGCAGACGATCTATCGGGGCGCGGCATTCCTTTGCGTCGAGTCCCGGAAACAGAACCGCAAATTCATCGCCGCCCAATCGCGCCACGATGTCGTAAGGCCTCACGCAGGATTTCATGGTCTGCACAACTTCGATGAGCAGGTTGTTTCCCGTGTTGTGACCCAGCGTGTCGTTGACTGTCTTGAAGTTGTCGCAGTCGAGGTATACAAGCGTCAGCGGCTTTCTGCCGCGGCGCGATCGTTCGAGTTCCTGTTCGGCGAATTCCATGAATGCCCGCGGGTTGCATGCTCCGGTCAGGGAATCCGTGCGCGCAGTTTCCTTTTCGCGCTCCATGGACCTTCGCATAGCGGATAGCATGTAAGCCGTTATCAGAAAGAAACCGAATCGCACCATGGAATTCCAGTAAGGTATCAGGGGATTGGAATAATGCGGATTGGAATAAATGTCGGAAACGAGCCATGTGATCGTTCCCATGACAACGGTGACAAGTCCGTTCTTGTAACCCGCTTTCCAAGTCACGAACGATATAGGGATCAGATAGAAGATCGAAAAGGCAAGTTCGGGGCCGGTGATGTAGTCTGTCATTCCCAGAAAAGCGATGACCACGATTCCCGCAAGCAATGTGAGCAGGGGGCTTTGTGAAGGGTTTTCGATAAATTTGTCCATATCCGTCACGGCCTCCAGATCACGGGCGCGGCCGCGTCCAGATTCTGCTCGGCCGGGAATGCGTTGCCGCCGTCCGCATCCATGACCCATAGATCACCGCCGCGCAGGAACAGAAACTGTTTTTCATCCGGGGACCATGCCAGGCCCGAAGCGGCCACCCGTGCGCCCTTGATGTCACGCGGGTCAAGTTTGCGCGCGGCGCCGGTTTCCAGATTCACCACAGACACGGAACTTATGTAGGTTTCGGCGCTGTACACGAGCAGTTGATTGCCGGATGGAGACAGAACCGGAACCGCTGACTTGATGTTGCCCACAGGCACGCGCGAGCCGCCGTCCTCGGAGGGCGCCGTGGCGTCGAACCAGGTCACGCGCCCGGTGTCGAGGTTGAACGATCCCAGGCACTGGCGCGTCCCGTCCTCGGCCTTGACGCAGGGGTCCACGGAGAAGAACACACTGCGCCCGGAGGCGTCCCATGCGGCGGCGTGCACATTCTGCCCGGGCAGGGGCCGCATCAGGGTTTTGCTGATGGTGTCCAGGATCGTGAGTTCGTGAACTCCGTCGCCCCTGTTCGCCAGTACGGACAGATACTTCCTGTTCGGAGACAGATCCGGCATGCGGAAATAGACTTTGCCCGGCAGTTTCATGCGCGCGCTGTCGAGGAGCATATCCGACACGCGAGTCTCGGGGTTCAAGGCGATGATCGAATGGCCACCGCGGCCTCCGGAAACGAAAACCAGCGCCTTGCCGTCCGCGGACATCGAGGGATGCGCTCCCTGCGCCAGAACGCGGCCGGGCCGGATCCCGGCCTGCATTTCGTAAAGACGGCCGTCGGAACGCTGAAACACCCACCGGCCCTTGAGCCTGCTGCGCAGGGCGTAGAGCGTTTCCCAGTCGTAGCCAAGATCCGGCGGCGCAAGATATGCGTCAGCCTGAAATGCACTGATCTGGTTCTTGATCTCGTCGGACAGCGACGGGGGCACGGGAATGGGCTGCTTGCGCGGGGATATGGCGCCGCCCTGGGGTGTTCCCAGGTCCGCTTCCTGAAGTGGCGGCGAGGGGTGTCCGAAAGCGGGGAAATCCGCCAGGGGATGCCCTGCGCCGTTGTCCAGTCCGATGCGCACGGTTTTCACGGGCGGTTCGTCCGCGCCGGGCAGATCCGGGATGGCGATTTTGTTTTCGCGCGCTTCCTGCACGAGCCGGGTCTTGAGTGCGAGAAGATGTTCGTCCGCGGGATTGTGTTCCAGCGCGGATTTGAGGACCTGGATGGCCTCGAAAAATTTGCCGCGTGCGTGCAGTGCGCGAATGGCGCAAGCGGCTGCGGGCGCGGATGCGCTGTCGCGATTCAGCCATTGCTGGCCGAATCCCAGGGCGCGCACTTCCTGGCTCGAATCCAAAAGCACGGTGCAATACGCAACGCGCGCGGCCTCGCTGTCCGGGTGTTTTTGCATGGCTGCCGCGGCGCGCGCCTCCGCGTCCCGGCCGCGCCCGGATGCGGCCTCGAGTTCCGCGAGCGCTATCTGAATATCAAGATTACCGGGTTCCATGTCCGCGGCCTGTTGCGCGGCACGCAGGGCGCTTTCGGGGTTCCCCTTTTTCCTGTATGCGATCGCGAGATTGAGCCGGAGGTTCGCATTCTCGGGATTCAACTGCACGGCGCGCTCGTACTCCACGGCTGCCGATTCATAATCGTGGTGCATCATGGCGTCATCGCCGGCACGGTCGTGTGCGGCGGCTTCCTCTGGAGCGATCGGCGCGGTGACCGCCTGTTGCGCATGCGCCTGCTCCCCGGAGGTTTCGAACTCCGGTTCCTGCACAGCAACTGTTGAGGTAGCAGCGGGCGCGGATTCAGCGGTTGACGGCATCGTCGTATCCGTTAGTCCCACCGGCTCTGGAATTCCGGTAGGTTGCGGCTGTTGCTGTTCGTCTCCTGTCGAAGCGGTTGCCTGTTGCGGCTCTTCCGTTTCTTGGTTCGCAGGCGCCTGCCGCGGGCTGGTTGCGACTTGCGGATCCTCGGGAGCCGAGACCGGAGCCTGCGGTTGATCACGCCTGACAACGGACTCGCGAATTTTTGAGGGCAGGGGCGGCACGGCTTCGAGGCGCGCTCCGGGCTGGGGCGTGCGGGTCTTGAGCGCCTGCAGTTCATCGGCGGTGACGAGTTTGCTGGACGAAGAACGCGGAGAGGCGGCGATCTCCTGCTGCACAGCCGTGATGTTCGCCGCGAGAACGCGATCCGAAGGGGCGAGAATTTTGGCCTCGTTCAGCATTTTCAGGGCCGTGTCCGGCTGTCCGAGCGCGCGGTAGCAGAGAGCCAGGTTGGACAGGTAATGCACCTGGAGGCTGTTGTAATCGCGCAGTTCTTCTGGGTTTTCTGGGCGCGTGGCGCGCAAGGTCTTGAGGAGTCCGACATTGGTTTGCAGCGCGGATTTGAGGGCCGCGGCCGCATTGTCCCTCTCGCCGGTTTGCAGATAGGACAGGCCGAGATTCAGGGACGCCACGGGGTGGTCTGGATTCTGTGCCAGAGCCTTCATGTAAAAGGCGCGCGCTTCGGTGGTTTTGCCTCCGGCCTGTTTGAGAAACCCGAGTTCCGTGAGAACATCAGCGTCGTTGGGGCGCAGCGCAAGAACGCGCTCGAGCATCTTGCGCGCGTCTTCGTGGTCGCCGGACACGATGTACAGGCGCGCCAGGTGCAGCATGGACTCGGCGTCCGAACCGTCCCTGATGATTTGCTTTTCAAGTTCGAGGATGTCGCGCTGCAGCGGGCTGGCGAGAGCGCCGCGCGCGGCGGGCAGGGCGCACAGAAGAATCAGCAGCAGAGTTGCGGAAAGCCTTTGCGTCATGGGCGATCAGAACGGGGCGAAAGTGTTGGCGATCATTTTCATGTCGGGAAAGCGCTTGCCGTAATCCTGGCGCAGGGTGCTGAACGAAAGAATGTACTGGATGTTGTTGGCGAGGATCACGAACATGTAATGCTTGGTGTCGAGCGAGTTCTGCGCGGTTTCCACGGATTGCGGGTTGTCTTCGGGCGTTTTGAGGCCCAGGTCGGCGTAGGAGTAAGCGAGCACGATTTCCGCGGCCGGATGGCCCTGGTACTGGAGGTCTTCCTTGCGGGATTCGATAACATATCCGGCCTCTGTGAGCAGAGCCGTGCTTTTCTGCACCAGAGCGGACAGGGTCTGTCCCTGCTCCTGGGGGGAGAGCGCGTGAGCCACCAGGGTCAGCGGCGGAGGCGCGTCCTGGCCCTGGGAGTTGGGGGCCACGGTGAGCCGCAGATCGGTTTTTGTGGTGCTTGTGGCGAAGCTCCACTCGTCGCCGGGCTTCTGGAGCGAGAAGCGCCAGCGGTAGTCCATGTACACCTGCTTCTCGTTTACATTCAGAACCTTGACCGGCGCGG
Source organism: bacterium (assembly GCA_020061125.1). Lineage (GTDB taxonomy): Bacteria > UBP15 > UBA6099 > UBA6099 > DSWB01 > DSWB01. The sequence goes on from JAGUYV010000047.1 coordinate 17,220, forward strand.
CCTTGATGCCGTCGCCCAAATCCGGAGCGCGCGGGAACATCCGGTCCATGTAGAACATGCGGTGGATTTGCAGGAATGTGTCGCGCGCCACCACGGGCCGTGATGACGGCGGGACGGAGGCGGGCATGCGCGAGAGCACGGCTGCAGCGCCCGCAAAACTGGTTCCCTTGTCCGCGGCGCGCGCCACATGCTCCCGGGCTTTGTCGTACAGCGCGCCCCATGTGTTTCCTGGCATTTCCGTCAGATAGCCGCGCAGGGCGTCGTAGCCCAGGCCCACATAGAACAGCGTGTCCGCGAACGCTGTATTCACAAGCTCTGTTTCCGCGATGTCCAGGGCCAGCTTGAAATGTTTTTCGCTTTCGGCCACGCAATCAATGGCGTAGCCTTCGGGGTTGGTGGTGGTGGAAAGCTGAAGAGCGGGCAGCGCCTCGCACATGCGCACATAAAAGTACCCAATGGACAGCAGGGCCAGCGTTTTATCCGTGGGGTCTTCGAGTTTCTGTGACGAGACGCCCAGATTGGACAGGGTGCGGTGCGCCTTGTCAAAAAGCGCCAGGTGTCCCGTCTCCGCGCCCTGGTTCACCAGGCCCTCGATGTATTCGAATTCGCGTGTGATCTCCCCGGCCAGGCCCACGGCAGGAGCGGCCATGGCCCAGGAGGCCACGAGCACAAAAAACGCAGTTGCAAGAATTCGAATCCCGTTCACTCGTCTCACGCCGCAATAATTCTAGATAGCAAACAGATGTTTGGCAAGCGCGCGGCCGCTTGAACCCCTCTTTTATAATTATGAAAATCCGCCATTTATTTCATGCGCGCAATCACGCTCTCGCCGGGAATACATTGGCGGAGCATGCCGCATTCCGACAATGCATACAGTTTCCGGTCCGGTTTGCTATAATGATGCGCATGAAAAACTCGACCGCAAAACCCAACATCATAGTGCTTATGGTGGACGACCTGCGCGCGGACTGCGTGGGCGCGTCCGGCGACAGGCGCTTCGTTGAAAAATACCGTTGCGCGGATCTTCTTGAAACACCGGCCATGGACTCGCTTGCGGAATCGGGCGTGTATTTCACCCAGGCCATGACATGCGCCAGCAACACGCCCCCGTCCGTGGCGGCCATGTTCACGGGTTGCCGCGGACCGGTCAACGGCGTGCGCTCCCTGTTCGGAGGTCCCAAGAACCCGCAGGTGCGCACCCTGTGGGAGCACCTGTCGGCCGCGGGCTACGATACCGCTGCGTGCGATCCGCATGGGTTCAGCGAGTTCAACGGCACGCTCGACGGTTGCGCCCGAGTCTATCACAGCAACTGGTCCAAGGAACGGCACACCGCGCTGCTGAAGACCCTGTCACAGGAACTCAAGCCTCCATTCGCCGCGTATCTGCACCTTTGGGACGCACATGTGCCGTACGGCGCGGGCGCTTATCCCTACGGCCTGCACAAGCCTTTCGTGCATTATCTGGAGCAGACGCTTCGAGATTTCTTTTTGCTGGAGCCGAATACCACGCTGGAACACACGGACATCGAAAAGCTCCGCGAGACCTGGATGGATATCTGGCACAAGCACTGGAACAGGGGAGCATGCAACCCTCTGGAAGCGCAGATCCCGCAGTATGTGCAGGGCGTCACGGCTTTCGACAAGGGCCGCCTCGCGTCCATTCTCAAGGGATTCTATCGCTTCGGAATGCTCGACAACACAATCCTCGTCCTTATTTCGGACCACGGGGAAACCGTCAATTGCATGAACTGCTCCGTGGAACCACTGTTTCAGCACAGTTGCTTCCCCAATGACGGACTGATGCACATTCCGTTCATCATCAAAGCGCCCGGCATTGTTCCGTCGGGAAAAACCATAACCCGGCAGGTCAGCACGGCGGACCTGGTCCCCACGCTGTTGGATCTGTGCGGCGTGTCCGCGCAGCCGGGCCATGCCATGGACGGCCGCTCCCTGCTCCCTCTGATCAGGGGCGAGGACGATTCGGATTCCCTGGCTTATTGTGAGCATTGCGCAGTGGCGCCCCAATATCTGGTTCCACAGTTTCAGAACGCTTGCACGGATGCGAAGCGCAACCTGGAATTCGAGTGGGCCGTGATGTATCGCACCCTGCGCACGCCGCAGTATAAATACACGGAATCCGGTGAGCCGTTAACGGAACGAGACAAGCAAGCCGAACCTTACAAATTCGTGCGCGCGTTGAACCGCAAGGTTATGCTCCAATGGGACGACGAAACCGAATTGCGAAAGAGAATACAGGCCCTTGAAAGCGGCGAAGTCACACGGGAAACCATGCTCACAAATGCAGCTTTGCAAGTGCGCACGGCCATGCATGAACGGCTCTACGATTTGCAGGCCGATCCCGATGAGCAGGTCAATCTCATGGGCCTGGATCGCGAAAAGTATTGGCCCGTGGCCAGGCCGCTCAAAGAGGAACTGGACCGGATTCACCGGGGCACACTGGTTCCGCAGAGCGAAAAAACCGTGTTCGAGGAAAAAACGGCCGGGGAAGTGGACGAGTTGGCAAAGCATCTTCGCGGGCTTGGATACATTGACTGATGGCCCATGCGCGCCCGCGCATGATTTGAATTTTGCCGCCTATTATTTGTCATCGCGGAATGATATAATAAAAAACTGTGTCTGAACGGGCCGCTTGGCCCGAATCTCGTGGGAACGCATGTGACCTTATGAGAAAACTCATTTTATATTTGTTTTTGTTTGCGTTGGCCGTGCTGTGGCAGGCCCCCTGTCACGCCGCCCTGGACATCCTGCCGCTCGAAAAGGTGCGCGCGGGCATGAAAGGGCAGGGCCGCACCGTGTTCCGCGGCTCCGAACCGCAGCCGTTCGATGTGGAAGTTCTCGGCATATTGCCCGGCGGCGGACCGGGCGGCGGAGACATGATTCTGGTGCGCGTGTCCGGCGCGCTTATGCAAAGCCAGGGCGGCGTGGCGCTCGGCATGAGCGGCTCCCCTATTTATTTCAACGGAAAACTCGCCGGAGCGCTCTCTTCCACTTTCGCGGAAAGCGATCATTCCCTGGCGGGTGTCACGCCCATCCAGGACATGCTGCAGGCTTACGATTACCTCAAGCCACCCGGAAAAGTGCGGCTGGATCCCCCCGTGACCGTCAACGGCGTGGCGTACCGCATGCTGGATTACACGAGCACGGAAACCGGCCCGCATGTGTTGCACGCCGTGTCCGCTGTGGCCCCGGTGGCCATAAGGGGCGTTTCCGAACGCACATACGAATTCCTCAAGCCGTTTTTCACCCAGAGCGGCCTGGAACTCATGCCCTTCGAGAGCCTGCCCGCAGGGCGCGAAACCGGCGCGCGGAGCAAAGGCGGTTCCGCTGACATCGGCCGGGGCAAGGATCTCAAGCCCGGCGCCAGCGTGGCCGTGCAACTCGTGCGCGGGGACATTGACATCTCCGCCGTGGGCACGGTCACGGCCATAGACGGCAACAAGGTGCTCGCCTTCGGACACCCCTTCTTCCGCAAGGGCGCCGTGGATTATCTGCTCGCCGACGCCCCGGTTCTGGCCATCATGAACAGTCCGAACCTCTCGTTCAAAATCACGGCCACGGGCCTGCTGCGCGGCAGCATCCGCCAGGACCGCGGCAGCGGCATCATCGGCTACCTCGACAAATATCCGCTGCTCACGCCCATGTCCGTGATCGTGGAGGACATGGACATCGGCCGCAAGCGCGAGTACCATGTCAAAATCGTTCAGGACCAGGATCTGCTCTCCGAGCTTATCGTGTCCGTTTTAATCAACGCCATTGACAACACCATAGACCGCCTCGGCCCGGGCACCGCCACCATGGATTTTTCGCTCAAAGCCGAAGGCCTGGACCGAGTCATCGAGAGAAAAAACATGTTCTACAGCGGCAACGATGTGAGCGCCGCATCCCTTCAGGAACTCATGATGGCCCTTTCCCTGCTCAAGGAGAACTATTTCCAGGAAGCCGGGATCTCGGGACTCAAGGCGCACATCCGGCTCAAGGCCGCGCACGACACCGCCGCCATCGTCAAGGCCGAACTCTTCGATCCCGAAACCGGAAAAATTCTCGGCGGGTCCGAAGACAAGGACAAGAAATCCAAGGCCGGGGAATCCGAAGAAAATGGCAACGGCCCGGATGCGGATGCTTCCGGGTCCCAGCCGGACGACGAGGAGGAAATCGCGGGAGACACGGATAATCCGGAAGACGCGGAAGACGAAGCCATCGAAGAGGACATGGACGATTATCCGGATGAAGAATTGGAAGACCCATACGCGGATTCCGGCGAGGACGAGAATGGAGACGCCGTGGCCGGGGATGAGGAATCCGGGGATTCCGGTGCGGGTGCGCGCAACAGGCAAGGCGCCCAGTTGCGGCGCAGATCCTCGCGCAGCGCGCGCGAACTGGTCCGCGTGCGGCCCGGTCAGAAACTCGGGCTGAAAATCACGGTCAGGCCCTATAAAAAGGACGAAATCGTTCAGAACATTTTTTTGAAGATTCCGGACGACATTCCCGAGGGAACCGCCGTGGTGCGCATTTTCTCTGGCATCAAGTACATGAGCCCATGGTTCGGCATGCAGGGGACATTCTTCGATTTCATGATGCAGGATTTCATGCCAACCGAGCGAGGCCCGCGCGATCCGCGCGACGGCAGGAAGAAGTACACTCTCGACGACATCATCAAGAAATTTCTGGAGCGCGATCTGAACAACGAACTGGTGGCCACGATTGCGTCCATGAGCGCCGCCCCGCCCAAAGAAAAACGCGAAGATCTTGAAGAAGAGGAATTTCGCGACGAAGAAGACGATGGCGCGTGGGATGAATATGATATCGAAGCACCGCCTCCGGACCGCGCCAAGAAGGCCACGGACTGGGTTTTGTTCGGCTCGTCCTCCATCAGGGTCCGTGTGGCCAAGGGTGGCGGAGATTCGTCCCTCAAGCAGGGCGGCATCGAGAAATCCAAAATCAAGACACTGGAGCAGAAGAACAATGGCAGGTAGAAAAACCCCAGCCGCGCAGGCCGCGGTCATCATGGGCAGCGATTCCGATCTCGAGGCCATGAAACCGTGCATGGCCGCGCTCGAATCCCTGGGCGTGGTTTTTTCCGTGACCATCGCCTCGGCGCACCGCACGCCCAAACACCTTGAAAGCACTATCCGGGCGTTCGAGAAGAACGGCGGCAAAGTGGTAATCGCCGCGGCGGGCGGCGCCGCGCATCTTGCCGGTGTGATCGCAGCCCTCACGCCTCTGCCCGTGATCGGCGTTCCCATGCGCTCGCCCATGCTCGGGCTTGACTCCCTGCTGTCCATGGCCCAGATGCCTCCGGGCGTGCCCGTGGCCGTGGTGGGCGTGAACGGCTCGCAGAACGCGGCCCTGTTCGCCGCGCAGATCCTCGCGCACTCGAACCCTGCCGTGCGCGACGCGCTCCTCGCTTTCCGCAAGCGGCAGGCGGAAAAAGTGGTCGCAAAATCCAGAAAAATGGACAAGCTCGGCTGGGCAGGCTATCAGGCCTGATGAGCCTGTCCCATTCCCCGCAAAAGGATTCTTTGGGATGATTCAACGGTACACCTATGAGCCAATGGGAGCCCTGTGGTCGGAGCAGACCAAGTTCCAGAAATGGCTGGATGTGGAAATCGCGGCGTGCGAAGCATGGTGCAAACTCGGCAAAATTCCGGCAAAATCATTGGCTGTAATCAAGAAGAAGGCCGCGTTCACCGTGGAGCGAATCAACGAAATTGAAAAAGATACGGATCACGATGTGATCGCGTTTCTGACTAATGTCGCGGAGTTCGTGGGGCCTGACTCGCGCTTCATCCACCTCGGGCTGACCTCCTCGGACATGCTGGACACGGCCCAGGCCCTGCGCATGCGCGACGCCGCGGACATCCTGCTCGCGGAAATGCGCAAGGTGCGCGCCATCCTCAAGAAAAAAGCGCGCAAATACAAAAAAACGCCCTGTATGGGCCGTACGCACGGCATCCATGCCGAACCCATGACCTTCGGCATGAAAATGCTCCTTTGGTTCGCGGAATTCGACCGCAACATCGAGCGCATGGAACGCGCGCGGGACATCGTGGCCGTGGGCAAGCTCTCCGGCGCCGTGGGCACTTACTCCAACCTGCCCCCAGAAATCGAGGCCGAAACCTGCAGACGGCTCAAACTCAAACCCGCGCCCATCAGCACACAGGTCATTCAGCGGGACCGCCACGCGGAATTCCTCTGTTCCATCGCCGTGTGCGGCGCCACCATCGAGAAAATCGCCACCGAAATCCGCAGCCTACAGAAAACCGAAACCCGCGAAGTCGAGGAGTTTTTCGGCGCCAAGCAGAAAGGCTCTTCGGCCATGCCCCACAAGCGCAATCCCATCACCTGCGAGCGCCTGGCCGGCCTGGCCCGCATCCTGCGCGCCAACGCCATGAGCGGCCTCGAAAATGTGGCCCTGTGGCACGAGCGCGACATTACCCACTCTTCGGTCGAGCGCGTGATACTGCCCGACTCCTGCATCCTGCTCCATTACATGCTTGTGCGCCTGGGCCGCGTGCTGGACAACCTGCTTGTGTATCCGGACGCCATGCTCGCCAACATCAACCGTACCCGCGGCCTGGTGTTCTCCCAGCGCGTGCTCCTGGCCCTGGTGGACAGGGGCGCCACGCGCGAGGACGCCTACAAGCTCGTGCAGCGCAACGCCATGAAGGTGTGGCAGGGTGCGGGAGAGGACTTCAAGGTTCTGCTCACGCGGGACGGGGAAGTGGCCGCGCTCCTGTCCGAAAAACAGATTGAAGCCTGCTTCGATCTTTCCTATTACCTGCGCAATGTGGACGCCATTTTCAAGCGGTTCGGCATGTGACGGCCCCGAACCCGCACCTGGAGTCAGCATGAGAAAAGACGCCGTGGCATTCGAGGAAACCGGGGTCCGGGTCTGGACCACGGACGAGTCCGGGTATTTCATCCGCGAATACACGGACCAGATTCCCGGGCCGGAAGGCCGGAGCGGGGGCGTGGCCATGGGCAGGGGCGCGGCCTGCGCCGCCATCAGCCTCGAATGCTTGGCCATGCTCGAACGCATGGGTGTGTCCACGCACATCCAGGACAGGTTCAGCGACACGGAACTGGTGGTTCAGAAAATCACCATTCTGCCCATGAAAGTGCGTTGCCGCAATGTGGCCGCGGGCGCGCTCTCCGCGCGCCTTGATGTGCCGGAAGCGCAATCCCTGCCCGTGCCCATTATTGAATTCTTTTTGAACAATGAAGCGCTCAACAACCCGCGCTACAACTACGAGCATGTGTCCGTATCCGGCAATGTGTCCGAGGGCGAGGTCAAGGTCGTGCAGGCGCGAGGCAACGAAATCAACGCACTGCTCAAGGATTTCCTGATCCAGCGCGGCATTGTGCTTGCGGACTGCGCCCTGGAGTTCGGCCGCGACCGCAACAGCGAAATCCGGCTCGGCGGAGACATCACCCCGGACACTTGCAGAATGTGGGATCGCGAGTCTCACGAAAAACTTGACAGCAACAGTTTCCGCCGGGATCTGCGCGGCGACGAACTGGCGTACCGCACCGTGATGCGGCGCATTTGCGGAGACCCTGCATAGGCGCATCCGCCCTGGCTCCGGCCGCATTCTCCCATCATCTTCACTCCCCTGCAAAAATGCGTTCCTCGCGCTTGAATACCCGCGGGAATAAGTTTATGATGATGGCGGTAACGGCGGGCCACACCGCTGTGCGGACTCGCCCGCCCGCAAACCCCGAAAGGGATGTCCGCATGTTCTCACATTGTCCCGCTTCAACAATCAAGGAAAAGTGCGGGGTCTTCGCCCTGTTCGCACCCGACGAAGATGTGGCCCGCCTCACATATTTCGGCCTGTACTCCCTTCAGCACCGGGGGCAGGAAAGCGCCGGCATCGCGGTCAGCACCAATCGCAAGCTCGTGTGCTACAAGGACATGGGGCTGGTCACCCAGGCGTTCAGCGAAAAAGTGCTCACCATTATGAAGGGCGAAAGCGCGGTGGGGCATGTGCGCTATTCCACCACGGGTTCGAGCGTGGAGCGCAACGCCCAGCCTATCGTGGCCCAGGCCCACCACCACATCGCCGTGGCGCACAACGGCAACCTGGTCAACGCCGCCCTGTTCCGCGACGAACTCAACACCAACGGCGGACTCAAGGGCACCACGGACACCGAAATCATGGCCGAGCTCATCGCCCGCAACCCGGCCCCGGACCTTGAAACCGCGATCACCGACTGCATGGATCGCATCGAGGGCGCATACAGCGTGGCCATTCTGGATCGCACAGGCACCATCTACGCCATGCGCGACCGCCACGGAATCCGCCCCCTGTGCATCGGCCGCCTGGGCAATGATCACGGGTGGGTCGTGGCCTCCGAAACCTGCGCCTTGAGCATCGTGGGCGCGGAGTTTGTGCGCGAAGTCAATCCCGGCGAACTCGTGCGCATTGACGATTTCGGCCCCTCCACGGTGTATCAGCTCGAATCCCCGCGCAGCGCTACCTGCGTTTTCGAATTCATTTATTTCGCGCGCCCAGACAGCTACATTCACGGCAGATCCCTTTACTACTCACGCAAGACAATGGGCATGAACCTGGCCAAAGAGCATCCCGTGGACGCGGACATCGTCATGAGCGTGCCCGATTCGGGCACCCCCGCGGCCATCGGCTTCGCCCAGCAGAGCGGCATTCCCTACGACGAAGGGCTGATCAAAAACCGGTATGTGGGCCGCACCTTTATCGCCCCGGATCAGCGCATCAGGGCCCTCGGCGTCAAGATCAAGCTCAACCCGCTGCTCGAAGCCATCGGCGGCAAGCGCGTGGTGCTGGTGGACGATTCCATCGTGCGCGGCTCCACAAGTTCGCAGATCGTGCGCATGATGTACGACGCGGGCGCGCGCGAGGTGCACATGCGCGTGTCCTGCCCCCCGGTCAAGTATCCCTGCTTCTACGGCATTGACATGGCCGAGGCCAGCCAGCTTATCGCCTCCACGCGCACGGTCGAGGAAATTCAGGACATCATCAAACCCGATTCCCTGCGCTACTTGAGCATCGAGGGCATGGTGGGCGCGTGCGGGCTGCCCAAAGAACGCTTCTGCACCGCGTGCTTCAACGACGAATACCCAATCGCCATTCCGCAACAGCTTCAACTTGACAAACTCAAGTTCGAAGATCCTTCGTCACGGGCAGGGGTCAAGAACGGAATTGATCTCAAACCGGATATGACCAGGGTTTTCGACACCTGATCATCCTCGGGATGCGTCAGGCGCCGTCAAGGCCTCGCGGCGCAATATTCAATTTTCATTCGAATACAAAGTACCGGGGCGTCCCAGTCCGTGTTCACGCGGGACCGTTCAGAACTTCGCGCACTTTTTCCAGCAGGCCGGTGACGGAAAACGGCTTGGGCAGGAAATGGATGCCGTCATCAAGCACGCCGTGATGCACTATCGAGTTTTCCGTGTAACCTGATATGAACAAGACCTTGAGGCCGGGGCAGAGATTCTTGAGGCGCTCTGCGAGTTCCGGGCCTTTCATGTCGGGCATGACCACATCGGTGACAAGCAGGCTGACGGCGCCGGCATGGCGTTCGCACGCCAGGAGCGCGTCCTGCGCGTTTTCCGCGACGATAACCGTGTAACCCGCATCCGTGAGCACGCGTTGCATCAGCCCGCGCACGATGGATTCATCCTCGGCAACGAGCACGGTTTCAGACCCGCCGCTGGATGCGGTGCTTCCCTTGTGCGCGGGGGTGGCCGCTGCCCCGGTTTCCGCGCGCGGCAGGTGTATCTTGAAGGATGTTCCCTTGCCCGGCTCGCTGTATACCCAGATATGGCCGCCGCTCTGTTTTACGATGCCGTGCACCGTGGACAGGCCAAGCCCGGTTCCCTGGCCAAGCGCTTTGGTCGTGAAGAACGGATCGAAGATGCGATCCATAATCCCGGGATCCATGCCGCAGCCCGTGTCGGTCACGCACAGCATCGCATATTCGCCGGGAGTGAACTCCGGATGCCTGGCCGCGTAGTCCTGGTCCAAGGTGGCGTTGGCCGTCTCGATGATCAGTTTGCCGCCTTCGGGCATGGCGTCCCGCGCATTGATGGCCAGGTTCATGATGACCTGTTCCAACTGGTGCGGATCCAAGAGCGTGGTCCACAAATCCGGCGCGAGATAGGTTTCCAGCAGAATGTTTTCGCTGAAAAGCCTTTGAATCATTTTTTCGATGCCGCGCACCACAGTGTTTACGCTGATGATTTCCGGGGTGAGCACCTGCTTGCGGCTGAACGCGAGCAGGTGTTTGGTGAGTTCCGCGGAGCGCTGTCCGGCCTGGAGGATTTGCTCGATGTCCGAGCGCAGGGGATCGTCCGGCCGCAGTTGCATGAGAACGAATTCCGCATAATTGATGATCACCGTGAGCATGTTGTTGAAGTCGTGCGCGATGCCCCCGGCCAGGCGGCCCACGGCGTCCATTTTCTGCGCCTGCCGGAATTCGGACTCGATGCGATCCCGATCCTCGCGCGCCTCCCGCATGCGCTCTCCGGTCTCGATGCCGTGAAGCGCGAACGCGATGTCTCCGGACACTTCCTCGAAGAGGGCTTTTTCTTCTTCGTCAATTCCTACATCCTGCGGCACGGAGACCATGAGATATCCGAAGATTCTCTGCTCGTGCCTGATTAAAATGCACATGGCTTCGCGGGGATCGCTGTCACGGGCCACGGCGCAATCGCCGCACTCCGCGGCCCTGTCCCGGATGTGGCAGATGCCGCGCGCGTCCCGCGCTTTGCTCATGCACGACGGGGGGCGGCCCGCGCCAAAATCGCCGATGAGGTCCGACACGATCCCGTTGCTCATGCCGCAATGCGCATGCGCGCACGGGCTGCCGTCTTCATTCGTCAAAATGATCAGCGCGCTGTCGTAGCCCCGGTGCTCCACCAATAGGGCGCAGGTTTCGTGAATCAGGCGTCCGGGATCCTTTTCGCGCACGATGAGCTGGTTTACATCCCGTATGGCGCGCAGCACCTGGTTGAGGTGTGCGATGCGTTCCTGGGACCGCCGCCGCTCCGTGACATCCATGGACAGAATGAACAGGCCCTCTGGCACGGGCTGCACGGACAGCTCGAACCACGCTTTGCCGCCGTCCGGATACACAAATTCGGTTGAGAGAAACTCCGGCTCGCGGGTTCCCATGCACCTCTTGAGCGAAGCGAACATGACCGTGTTCTCAATGCCGGGGTACAAGTCGAGCATGGAAAGGCCGAGCAACTCCTCGCGCGCGCGCCGGCCCTGCGCGGCCGCGGTTTCGTTGATGTACAGGTACCGCCAGTCGAACCCCAGGATCTGGCAGCCTTCCATCATGCTGTCCAGCGCGCCGTGATAGCGTTCTTCGGATTCGCGCAATTCGTCCATGGATGCGAGCCGTTCGCGGAAATGGCTCAAGGACTGGTGTCGTAAGGCCATGCCCACGCCGCCCGCGGCGCCGGTGATCAGCGCGGCCATGAGCACGGTGAGTATCCACAGCTTCTGGTTCGCCTGCTCATAGACTTCGGACGCGCTGATTCTGGAGATCAGAATCCAGGGCGAATCCGGAACATGCCGAATGGCCGCAACCACGGGCATGCCGTGATAATCTCTGCCGGACACAATGCCTTCTCGACCATGAACGGCCTGCACGGAAAGCCGGTCGGCTTCCGAAAATGACACGCGCATATTAAGCGCCGCATTCTTTTTGTATCGCAAATTATTGAGGAACAATGCGGAATCGCCGTCGCGGCGCACCAGCGTGGTTTCCGCGGTGCGGCTCGGCGTGGGCCAGCGGTCCAGCAACGGATACAGATGCTGTTCGGGGTCCACGCGCATGGACAGCACGGCGATAGCCCGCTCGGGATTTTCAGGATCCGCAACCGGCACGAGCACGGCAAGATAAATGCGGCCGTCGTGCGGGTCCCGGTAAAAATCCCGGAACATGATTTTGCCCGTGCCGCCGGTAAACCTGACCTGGCTCAAGCATGCGGGATCCTGCGGCTCGGCGCCGGCCGGGGACGACAGTAGATCCTCGCCCCGAATGTCGTAAAGGCATACGCGGAGATAGCCGTATGCGGCGCGCAGCTTGTCGAGCCACACGGACAGTCTGCGCTTGACCTCCGGGTTTGCCGGGTCATCAAGGTGCTGTTTGACCAATGACGAAAAATTTTCATTCCGGTGAAACAGCGATGCGTCTCCCAGGCGCTCCCTGCGCCACTGGGCCAGTTCTCCGGCCTTGAGGTGCGCGACCGCCATTAGCTCGTGCTCAATTTTTTCCCTGTATTGTGCTCTATAGCTTCTGCTGTAAAGGAAGCCGGCCGTCACGATGCCTATCGCGGCGATGATGAAAATCGCCACCAGCGTGCGCGCGGTTCGTTGCCCGTAGTCGCCGGATTCATCCGGGGGCCAGGCCTGCCAGCCCTTGTAGTAGGCAAGCGCCGCGCCCAGGCACAGAAACGCCGCCACCGTGGTCAGCGCCGGAGGGATGAATGCGCCGCCGTACAGCAGCGGCGCGCCAATCAGATAGGCCAGGACAAAAACCGAGTTCGCCGCGGCCACAACGCACGCAAGCGCAAACGATATTCGGATCCGCAATGGATTCAAATTGTGCGCGGACACCAGATACGCGATGCCCGAAAGCACGAAAAAAAATGCAGTTATTGGGGACATGTGGCCCAGTGGCGCGCCATTCATCATGCTTTCGGGCGCCAGTCCGATTCGCTCTGCGTCCAGATAAATGCCCAGACTGGAGAGCATGAGCAGGACCATGGCGGCGACCATCCCGGCGCATACCAGAATCGTGGCCGCAATCCGGGATCTGCCGCGGCCGTCCAGTCCCGAGCGCAGCAGACCCGCCGCGCCATACAGCAAAAAGATGAGCGCCGTGCTCGGCGCCATGGGGATCAGTCCGGGACCCGCGGCCGCAAGCAGGTCAACGCCTGTCAGCCATGCCGCCAGTCCCGCGATCCCCAACGCGCATGGCAAGGCTATCACGAGCATCAGAACAGGGCGCAAAGGCACGCGCTTGACTTCAGAACTATCGTCCATCGGCAACTCATTATTGTATTGAGCAACTTAAGGTATTGTACATTGAAACAACGGAATGATATTACATTAAGAGATTTTTTTTCATGACTCTATCAGGAGCGGTCTTTCCGGTATGTCTTATGCGCCGCCGGACCCTTCAACGCCGTTACAAAGGCAGATATTGCCGCGCCGTGCGGTGTGTGGTTTTTCCGGTAGTGGGAGATCGCGGACTCGAACCGCGGACCTCATCCTTATCAGGGATGCGCTCTAACCAGCTGAGCTAATCTCCCGTCGAACGGATAATAGCATAATGCCCGGCCCCTGTTATGTCAACCCGGAAAACAGGCCGCGGCGAGACGCGCGTTCCGCCGCGCCGGAGCAGGCCGGGACGCCCCGCGATTTGCGCTTGATATTGCCTCTTTTTGGGATAAAATATACTGGCGCAACAGAGGGCCCGTAGCTCAGCGGTTAGAGCAGTGGACTCATAATCCATTGGTCGTAGGTTCGAATCCTACCGGGCCCATGCCCCTCATTGTTCAATCACATTGCGGCCGCATGGCTATTGCCGTTCCGCGACAAAGGCCACGGCGTGCGGAAGCCTGTGTTCCGACACCTGAAGAAGCTGTCCGGGCGCGGATTCGAACCCGTAGGCCGCGAACGGGGGAACCATGAGCAGATCGCCCTTTTCCACATCCAGGGCAGGCGGTTGCGCGGGGCGCGCTTCCTCCAGATCGCACAAAAACACCCGGCCACGGCCAGCGGTGACGAACAGGGACAGCGCGGTGTTCTGCGCGCCGAACAGGTCCGTGCGCTCACCTGGATTGACGCCATACCACGATATGCGGATCGCGCCGCATGTCATGCGCGAGACCTGGCCGCCGCGGATGCGCTGCGGGTGAATCATGATTTCGCCCGCGCCCCTGTTGCCGAAAAGAATCTCGCGGCGCGACTCGGGCGGCTCGATCTCCAGCAGGCGTTCCTGCGTCCAGTTGCGGGTGAAGGTATCGGGCACGGCCGCGCCCCGGTTCTGGTCGTGCAGGCGGTTGACCATGTCCGTGGACACGGTGGCGAATTCCTCGAGGGCGCAGCCCATGACCGTGTGCACGGTGCGCAGGCGGTCAATGACGAACACATCGCCGGGCCGGGCCGGGTGGCGGAACCGCTCGTAGCGCGCATACGGTGCGCCACCTAGCCAGGCGTTGAACGCGTCCGGCTCGTAAGCCTCGTTCCATTCGTCGAGGCTGCACAGAAACACAAATCCTCCGGGATGCGGTTGCAGGATGTGGAATACTTCAACCTTGTGCGTGATGTGCTCCTGAAAACTGAACCCCTGGCCCGGATTTTGGAGGAAGATCGCGTAACCGAGCGGGCTGGCGGCCTTGACCGCGTAGGATTTGTATTTAAAAAGCAACCCGATTTGCTGCTGAAACGAGGCCACGCGGCGGGCGTCCGGGCCGGGCAGGGGGGCGGCGAACAGCCCTGCCAGCACGGATTTCAGAACCGCTTCGCACCGTTCCGCCATCTCGATGGGCTGGTCCTGCGTGAGCAACTCGGCCAGAGGGGGCAGGGCGTCCATTCCGAGCGTGGCCGCTTGGTCCAGCGCACCGGCTTTGTGCGGTTCTTTCACCGCCGCTTCCACTATGTGCCGCGCATCGTTCATTCCGGCAAAGCCTCCCCGCACATTTTGCATGCACATTATAACGCAAACGGGCCGTGCGCCGCGTTCACTCTTTGATTGCGCGGTAGCCGCGGGCGCGGGCGCATGCCTATAATATGAAAAACCATTAAGGAACTGCGAGAGGCGATTGCGGCATGGAGCAAAGCGGGGGGCCGGAAAAACTGCTTGTCATCGGGCTGGACTGCGCGCCCCCGTCGCTGGTGTTCGACGCGTTGCGCGATGAAATGCCGCACCTGTCGGCGCTTATGGACTCGGGCGCGTGGGGGCCGCTGCGCAGTTGCAGTCCGCCCATCACCGTGCCCGCGTGGGCCGTCATGACCACGGGCAAATGCCCGGGCCGCCTCGGCGTGTACGGGTTCCGCAACCGCGTGGATTATTCCTATGAGCGCCTAGCCGTGGCCGACGCCTCGTTTATCCGCGAGGATCGCGTGTGGGACATCCTTTCCCGCCTGGAGCGGAAAGTCATCGTTCTGGGCGTGCCCCAGACCTATCCCCCGAAATGGGTCAACGGGTCCCTGGTTTCCTGTTTCCTGGCCCCGGACACCAGCGCCAATTACACTTTCCCCATCCCCCTGAAAACCGAGATCCAGCGCGCCGTGGGCGATTACATCATTGATGTCCGCGATTTTCGGACAAGCGACAAAACGGCCCTGATCGAACAGGTCAACGCCATGACGGACAAGCGCTTCGAGCTTGCGTGTTACCTGGCGAAAAACAAGCCGTGGGATTTCTTCATGATGGTGGAGATGGGGCCTGACCGCATGCATCACGGGCTGTGGAAAAACTGCGATCCCGCGCACCCGCGCCACGACCCTGACAACCCGTTCAAACATGCGTTGCGCGATTACTACCGGAGGCTGGATGCGCGCATCGGCGAACTGCTCGACTGCGTGGACCGCGGCAAAACCGCAATCATGGTGGTGTCGGACCACGGGGCCAAAAGCATGATCGGCGGCGTGTGCATCAATGAGTGGCTCATGCGCGAGGGCCTTTTGACTCTGAAGCGGGAACCCGCCGGACCGGAGAAATTCGACGAAGGCGCCGTGGACTGGCCGCGCACCAGAGCGTGGGCCGGAGGCGGGTACTATGCCCGCGTTTTCATCAATGTCCGGGGCCGCGAACCAGAGGGCGTGGTGGCGCAGTCCGAATATGAAGCGTTCCGAGATGAACTCGCGCGCCGCATCGCCGCAATCCCGGACCACCAGGGCAGGCCCCTGAACACCATCGTGCACAAGCCGCAGGAAGTGTATGCGCAGGCGCGCGGAGTGCCCCCGGATTTACTCGTGTATTTCGACGATCTGAACTGGCGGTCCGTGGGTTCCGTGGGAACCGGCGCCATCCACACCTTCGACAACGACACCGGACCGGACGACGCCAATCACGACTGGGACGGCATTTTCATCGCATCTGGTCCCGGTGTTGCGCCCCTGGGGCAGGGCCGCTTTGACATCATAGATGTGGCCCCGGCCATGCTCAAGCTACTGGGCGTGGCGCCGCCCGCGGACATGCCGGGAGCAGGCATGCTGTAGGCCGCGCTTTGGCGCGGTTCGGAAATTTGCCTATACTGTCACGCATTGCGCCGGCGGGCCGCACGGTCCGCAGCAAAGGAGAACAGCCATGGAACAGCAGGGGTTCACACTCTGGTTCACGGGCCTGTCGTGCTCGGGCAAAACCACCATTTCGCAGATCGTGGCCAACGAACTGCGCGCGCGCGGGCTGAAAGTCGAGGTGCTCGACGGCGATGTGGTGCGCACGAATTTGAGCAAAGGCCTGGGGTTCAGCAAGGAAGACCGGGACATGAATATCCTGCGCGTTGGCTTCGTGTCCAAACTGCTCACGCGCAACGGTGTGGCAACTATCGTGGCCGCCATCTCGCCCTATCGCCTTATCCGCGATCAGGTCCGCCAGGACATTGGAAACTTCGTGGAAGTTTTCGTGAAATGTCCCATCGAAGTGTGTATTGACCGCGATGTCAAAGGCCTTTACAAGAAGGCGCTCGCCGGTGAGATTAAAAACTATACGGGAATAGACGACCCGTATGAGGAACCCACCGCGCCCGAGGTGGTGGTGGAGACCAATGTCGAGACCCCGCAGCAGAGCGCGGCCATCGTCGTCAAGGCTCTCGAACATCTGCACTACATTGCGCCCCAGGACCGCAGCGTGACCAGCGAAGTGTATTCCGTGGAGGAAGAGGCGGCGGTGAAAAAGCGCCTCGAAGATCTGGGATACATCTGATGTTGATCCGCATGCATGGGGCATGTACAATGAATTGCATGAGCAAATAGGCCGCGTACCCAAGTGGCTAAGGGGGCGGACTGCAAATCCGCTATCATCGGTTCGATTCCGATCGCGGCCTCTCTTGACAGATTTGATATAATATTAGCATGTTGTTAAACCGCATGGCGTCAGTCTTAGTGCCCCTTGTCTGTGCGGCTGTGCTTTGCTGCGCGGGATGCCGGGACGGCAAGCCGCATCCCAGTCCGCGCACACCGGTTCCTCCCCAGCCCCGGCCCAATATCCTTTTCATCAGCGTGGACGCCCTGCGCGCGGATTACACCGGGCGCATCGGCGGCAAGCCTTTCACCAGCGCCATGGATGAAGTGTCGGACATGGGCGTGCTGTTCTCCCGCTGCATCTCTTCCACTTCTGTCACCGGGCCGTCAATTTCCGCCATGATGACCGGCGGCATGCCCCACCGCATCAATTATCAGTTCAACGCAACGCCTCTGGATCCCCGGCTTTTCACCCTCGCGGAAATCCTGAATTTCGCCGGTTACGACACCGCGGGATTTCCGGGCACCTCTCTGCTTTCGTCCGATTACGGGTTCCAGCAGGGATTTGATTTTTTCGACAACGACTTCGACCGCAGCGAATACGCCTCGAATTACTGGAAGCCCGGCGAAATCATGACTGCATCCCTGATCCGCTGGATTGACAACCGGAAATCCCGGAAACCGTTCTTCGTCTGGATTCACTATTTCGATCCCCACGACCCCTACATCGCCCATTACGGAGAGCGCGCGGGCCAGGAATACACTTATGAATTTCTCAATGACTTGTACATCAGGCAGGACCCCGGACTTGTCCAGGCCGAGCTTGAGGGGATTCTCGAGTTCTACTCCCAGGAAGTGTTTTACACGGACCGGCAGATCGCCCGCGTGCTCAAGCATCTCCGGGACAAGAGCCTGCTGGCGAACACGCTGGTCGTAATCACGGCGGACCATGGAGAAGAGTTGTTCCAGCACGACCTGTTTTATGGACACGGCCGCTCATTGAACCACGCGGTGCTGCATGTGCCGCTCATCATCATGTTTCCCGGCAAGAAGTATGCCGGAACGCGCGTGGACACCGGGGTGCGCACCATTGATATTTTTCCCACCATTCTCGAACAGGCCGGGCAACGCGCTCCCCGGTCTGCGCAGGGCCGGTCTCTCATGCCGTTGATCACGGGCGCCGAACGCGCGCATCGCCCCGCCTTTTCCACTCGTGAACCTCTGTCCTTTTACAGAAGTGGAAGAGCCGCAGCGCTCACGGAAGCGGAATGGAAATTTATTTATTTTGAACAAGAGCCTGAACGCTTGTACAACCTCAAGAAAGACCCCATGGAATTCGAAAATGTCGCCGGTTCCCACCCGGCTGTGGTCAAACGCATGCGCTCCCTGACGCTTAAAAACACACTCGAAGACTCCGGTTACATCCCTCCCGTGGAACCGGAATTCGACGGCCGCGATTACCGGATGCTCAAAAGCCTGGGTTATCTCAAATAGCCGTGCCCGTCGCAATGTCCATATTTCATTGTTTCCGCATTCAGCGCAGTGCCTATGGAGGCGCTTTGGCGGTTTGCCACGCATCTTTGCGCTTCGTATAATGAGCGCAAACAGAGTCCCGCGGACGATACTCCGGGGAAACAAGTTCAAATGGGAGATACGGCATGGCGGAAACGCACGGCATCAGGATTTACGATGATTTGCACAGGACGGTGAGGGACTTCGAGCCTCTGCATCCGGGCCGTGTGAACATGTATGTGTGCGGCGTCACCGTTTATGGCCCGTGCCACATCGGCCACGCGCGCGCCTACATCTCTTTCGACACGATCCGCCGGTACCTCGAATTCAGGGGTTTCGAGGTCAACTACATCCAGAATTTCACGGATGTTGACGACAAGATAATCAAAAAGGCCAACGAGGAAAATGCCGGCATCGGCGTGATCACCGAGCGCTACATCAACCAGTATTTCCGCGACATGGACGCGCTGAACGTCAAGCGCGCCACGGCGTATCCGCGCGCCACCGGATATATCGGCAAAATGATCGAGATGTCGCAGTTGCTGATTGACAAAGGCTTCGCCTACGAAACCGGCGGCAATGTGTTTTTCGAGGTGGCGCGCTACGAGGGCTACGGAAAGCTGTCCCGCCGCAGCCTCGAAGATGGGCAGGTTACACAGGAGCCTGCGCCCGGCAAGCGCAACCCTGCGGACTTCGCGCTGTGGAAGGCATCCAAGCCCGGCGAACCCGGCTGGGACAGCCCCTGGGGCAGCGGCCGTCCGGGCTGGCACATCGAATGCTCGGCCATGGCCCTGGAACTCGCGGGCGGAACTCTGGACATCCATGGCGGCGGTGAGGATCTCACCTTTCCGCACCACGAAAACGAAATCGCGCAGTCCGAGGCCGCCACGGGCGAGCCGTTCGCGCGCTACTGGATGCACAATGCTTTCGTAAATGTTGACAAAGAAAAAATGTCCAAGTCGCTCGGCAATGTGATCAATGTCAGGGACATCCTCGACAAACACAGTCCCGAGGCGCTGCGCCTGCTGTTTCTGGGAGCGCATTACCGCGCCCCCGTGCAGTTCAGCGAAGAGCGACTGCTTGAAGCCGAAAAGGCCCTGGACCGGTTCCGCGCGTTTCACGATTCCCTGGAACGCATCCGCGCCGCCGCCGCAGAAGTTGAGCCGGACTCCTCCATAGCCATGGCGGCGGATGCGTTGAAAATGGCAGTGGAGCAGGCGCGCGGAGAATTCATGGCAGCCATGGACGAGGATTTCAACACGCCCGCGGCCCTGGCCCAGGTGTTCACGATCATCCGCAAGGGCAATTCTCTGGCGCGCGACCTGGAGCTTGCGCCGGGGCAGGGCGCGCCGCGCGCGGCCGCCGATGCGCTGGAG